>JBASAN010000583.1:0-2585 GCA_049650625.1 Ornithinimicrobium sp. | reverse complement strand
CGTGTCCATGTCCGTAATGCCCCAGAAGCGAGGGCCACTGCACCTAGTGTTGCGACATCGCAACTACCGCGAGAAGGAGTTTCATGGCCTGGATCGTTCTTGTCCTGTCCGGTGTGCTGGAAGCAGTGTGGGCCACTGCTCTGGATCGCTCGAATGGTTTCACCCGGCTTGGGCCGTCCGTCGTGTTCGGGGTGGCGCTGACGTTGAGCATGAGCGGTCTCGGGTATGCCATGCGCGACTTGCCGGTAGGCACCGCTTACGCCGTGTGGGTCGGGATCGGGGCAGTCCTCACCGTCACCTACGCGATGATCACCGGCACGGAGCCGGCGTCGCCGGTGAAGATCCTGCTGCTAGCGGGGATCGTTGGCTGCGTCATCGGTCTCAAACTGTTGCCCTGACATCTCAGAGGAACTCATTCCCTGCCTGACTCTAAGCAGACGGGCGACTGTCGCTGCTCCGGAAGTCGAACGTCCCATGGTCACGAGTGCCTGTCACCTGCTGAACGCCAGGACTTCTTCGGACGCAGATCCCGTATCGGGTACCGGTGACGGTGTGGATACTTCGGCCATGGTCGTCATTGGATCGACGACTCTGCCCCCCGAATGATCGGACGAGTCACCCACTGCTCCACAGCGTGGCGGACGCACCCTACGTCCAGAGGCTCGGGGTGGGCCGTCGACTCCTACCGGGAAACACACTGTGCCACCCAGTCCCGACACCAACGAGTTTCGTCTCCCAAGGCAATCCGGATAAGAGACAGCTGATCCGGTAGAGGATCACTCAGCGGACGGCTATGGAGCGTTCCTTACTAGGTGCAGTCGACAGCAATGGCCAGAGCAGTGCACACCTGGCGCATTCTCGAGTCCGCGAGCCTACCGAGGCGTTGCACTAAGACCGCGACCGAGACACTCTCGAGGCAGTCCAGATTGACCGCTGAGCGAAGCGGCACGGGATCGTGGCCAGGTTCGAGAACGACCTCGCTGGCGAGGCCTCGTACCGTCGTGGTGCATGGGGCGACAAGTACTCGACGGTGTCGAGGTATCACCGCATCTCGAGACAACACGACGACCGGGCGACGACCAATCTCAGGCATCTCACACCACCAGACCTCCCCTCGAGTCGGTAGGTCGCTCACGAGGCGGAGGCCCCTCGCCGCCAGGTAGCCAGGTCGCCCCACTCATCCGGTTCGTCCACAGGGTGTCTGTCATATGCGGAGTAGCTGGCATCAACCTCGGCCGACCGATGTCGCACCATCAACGCACGCAACGCTTCGTCGACCAGGGCAGCGTCCGTGCTCCCTATGCCAAGCCCCCGCGCGCTCCCAAGGAGTTCGGCATCCACCGTAGTACTCAACCGTGTCCGTGGCATGCCACAATTATGCCACGAAGCTCGTCGGACCTTGTCCGCAAGCCGATACCCAAATGAGACTCGTTCGCCCACGACGGGTTGCTAGCGATAACCTTTCGCTCGCGTCGCGTGCTGTGGCAGACCGTGTCAGGCATGGAGGCGGACAACCGAAGGATGATCATGATCATCTCTCACCTCGGGGTCGATTTGGATCTCGACCTGTACCCACTCCACAGCAAGAGTGGCCCTTCGCCGGCCGCGTTGGTGCTCCCTGGAGGCGGTTTCCGGGAGCACACCGAGCATGACGGTCAGGGGATTGCGCGCTGGCTGAACAGCATTGGATTGCAAGCGGCGGTGTTGAAGTATCAGCTCGTACCTGATCCGTTCCCACAAGCTCTGGTCCAGAGCCGAACTGCGCTGGAGGCTCTGCGTAGCGGTTTGCTCATGGCAGACACCGACGCGGGCCAGGTAGGTGTTATCGGTTCCAGCGCTGGCGGGCTGTTGGCGGGGCTACTCGCCACTGGTGTCACCTTGTCCGCAGAGGGGACACCGCTGGCACCCCGTCGGCCCGATTTTCATATCCAGTGCTACGGACTTGCCGACTTGGCACTAATCCCGGACTCGGCCGTCGAAGCACTCCTCGGTGACAAGATCGGGTGGCGCGATGAACTGTCTCCGGCCCGTCACGTGGACGACGCGACGTCCCCGACCTTCGTCTGGGCCACAGCCGGCGACCCACCGGGCTTGCCCAACGCCTTGGAATGGGCACGTGTGCTTTCGGTCCACGACGTCCCTGTCGAACTGCACATCTACCCCGAGGGATGGCACGGTGTGGGACTTGCCAACGGCGTTGCCTACGGGGCGCACGGCAAAGAGAACATTCCCCACACGGCCCAATGGACGGATCAGTGTCGTGCCTGGTTGCGCCACCGAGGGGTACCCGTGACCTAGACCCGGCTCATCGAGCAACAACACGACCTAGATTCCTTGCGAAGTCCGTCCCTAGCCGGAGACACCAGATCTATCGGGTGCGGTTACGGACACCACGCGGCTACCAGATTGGTGTTGTGACGCATGTCTTGACCTTCTCATGCGCGCTTTAACGCAATGGGTCAAGAGCGCGCTGGTGGGGATCGGCTCCGGGGAGGTTAGGCCGGGTGGCCAGCGGAACGGGTCTTTGGAAGGCGTCACTACCAAAGGGCGCGTCGTGCCGGGCGCTTCAGTGGCGAGCCACGCCT
>JBASAN010000582.1:0-1772 GCA_049650625.1 Ornithinimicrobium sp. | reverse complement strand
GGTCTGGGCTTCGCGCAGTGGGCGGCCGAGGTCGAGCAGCAGGAGCGTGAGACCGGGGTGTTCTTCGACACCATCGTGGTCTGCGCGGTGACTGGCTCGACCCATGCGGGCATGATCGCCGGCTTCGCAGGGCAGGACCGTCCGCGACGGGTGATCGGCATCGACGCCTCCGCGAAGATCGAAGAGACCCGCGAGCAGGTGGCCCGGATCGCCCGCAACACCGCTGAGCTCATCGACCTCGGCCGCGACCTGCGAGACGACGAGATCGACGTGCTGGAGGGCTGGGCGGGCGACTACTACGGCATCCCGGTGGAGTCCACGCTCGACGCGATCCGACTGACCGGCCGGTTGGAAGGCATGATCATCGACCCCGTCTACGAGGGGAAGTCGATGGCGGGGCTGATCGACCTGGTGACCAGCGGCGTCATCCCCAGCGACTCGACCGTCCTGTACGCGCACCTCGGCGGGCAGCCCGCGCTCAACGCCTACAGCGCCCTTTTCGCCAACTGACCACCTCGGGCTCGAAGGAGTAACCCGTGAACACCCGAAACCGCGACCTTCCTGCTGAGGCGGGTGTCGTCATCGTCGGCGGTGGGGTCATGGGCCTGAGCGCGGCCTACCACCTGGCCCGATCCGGGGTGGAGCGCGTGGTGCTGCTGGAGAAGGGGGACCTCGGCCAGGGCTCGACGTGCAAGTCCGCCGGTGGGGTGAGAGCCCTGTTCTCCGACGAGATCAACATCGCGCTCGGCCTGCGCAGCCTGGAGACCTTTGAACGGTTCGGCGCCGAGCTCGGTCAGGAGATCGACCTGCACCAGGTCGGCTACCTCTTCCTCCTCGACAACGACGCCGACGTGGCCGCGTTCACTGCGAATGCCGAGCTGCAGCAGTCCCTCGGCGTCGACAGCCGGATGATCTCGGTCGAGGAGGCCGCAGCACTCTCGCCCCTCGTCGACACGCAAGGACTGAAGGCCGCGTTGTGGTCGCCCCGTGCAGGGCACTGCACGCCCGAGTCGGTGGTGCAGGGCTACGCCCGGGCCGCCCGCGCGGCAGGGGCCACGATCATCACCGGCACTGCGGCGACCGGGCTCACCATGGATCGCACCAGCATCCTGGGGGTCCACACCACGCGCGGTGAGATCGCCACCGACACCGTCATCTGCGCCGCCGGAGCCTGGTCCAAGGAGATCGGCTCGTGGGCCGGCGTCGAACTGCCGGTGGAGCCGTTGCGGCGCCAGATCCTGACCACCGAGCCCGTCCCCGGCCTCGACCCGCGCACGCCCTTCACGATCGACTTCTCGACCTCCTTCTACTTCCACCACGAAGGTCCAGGGCTGCTGATCGGCATGTCCGAGCCGGAGGACGCCTGGGGGTTCGACGCCCGGCGCGACGACGCGTGGCTGCCCAGTGTGGCCGAGGCCATGGAGCGCCGGCTGCCTTCGCTCCTCGACGTCGGCATCCATAGCGGCTGGGCCGGGCTCTACGAGATGACACCCGATGCGAACGCCCTGATCGGCCGCTCACCAGACGTGCCCGGCTTCCTGTACGGCTGCGGCTTCTCCGGGCACGGCTTCCTGATGGGACCGGCCGTCGGTGAGGTGCTGCGCGACCTCTACCTCGGCCATACCCCCGTCGTCGACGTCAGCGCGCTCGGCGTGGAAAGGTTCCAACGAGAGCACACCCGCCCCGAGCTCAACATCGTCTGAGCCGCACCACCCCCTGACCAGAAGGAGTCACCACCGTGTCGCGTCACGACCTACCCCCCGCCTCGACCT
>JBASAN010000581.1:0-3399 GCA_049650625.1 Ornithinimicrobium sp. | reverse complement strand
AGCAGGGACACCTCGCACAGCCACTCGAGCAGCTCGGCGCGCTGCGCGGCGGTCGCGAGGTCGGGGCCGACGGTGAGGCTGCCGTGGTTCGCCATGACGACGGCCTGGCGTGCGCCGAGGCCTGCGATGGTGACGTCGGCGAGATCACGGGTCCCGTACGTCCGGTACGGCGCGACGGCGACCTCGCCGCCGAGGTCGAGGCAGTAGTAGTGGACGGTCGGCACCACCGGGCTCACCGTCGAGAGGGCCACGGAGTGCCTGCCGTGGACGTGCACCACGGCCCCGACGTCAGGTCGCGCACGGTAGGTGCCCAGGTGGAGCTCGACCTCGGAGGTGGGTGCCCGATCCCCTGCGAGCACCTCGCCGGTGAGCGAGACGAGCACGAGGTCGGCCTCGGTCAGCGTGGCCAGACGCGCTCTGGACCGGGTGACCAGCACGCCGTCGTCCACCCGCACGCTCACGTTCCCCGCAGCGGCAGGGGTGAGGCCGGCAGCGGCCAGGGACCGGCAGCACGCGACGAGCGCGCTCGAAGCGGGGGTGTCAGGGGTGATCACACGGACATCATTGGTCGTATGTCCGAAATAAGCAATGGTCGTGCGAGGGCCCTTGACGTATTTCGGACGTCTGAGATAAAAAGACGTCCGGGCCCACCACGGCCGATCGCGGAACCGCACGACCCGCTCCGAAATGCCAGGCACCGTCAGTGTGGACAGGTGTGCGTCGCCATCCGAGGAGATACCGCCCATGCGCCGTGTAGCAACCGTCCTGGCCACCGCCGCCCTCGGGTCGATGGCACTCACCGCCTGCTCCGGCTCCGGCGGGTCGGGCGGAGGGAGCCAGGAGGTCGACCTGTCCGCCTCGGCGAACGTCTCCGCGGCCTGCTCGGGCACCCCGGTGACCGGGGGAGACCTCGTGTACGCCCGGCAGAACGAGACCCAGGGCCTGGACCCCCTCAACGCCGCCAACGGCAACGGGGACATCTTCGCCGACGAGCTGCTCTACTCGCCCCTCGTGCGGGCCGACCCGGCGGGCGGGGACGAGCTGGTGCCCGCGCTGGCCTCGTCGTGGAAGGTCTCCGACGACGGCCTGACCTACACCTTCACGTTGCGCGAGGGCGTCAGGTTCAGCAACGGCGACCCGTTGACCGCCGAGGACGTGGCCTTCAGCCTGGACCGGTTCGGTGACCCGAAGACCAACGCGCTGCTCTCCAACGTCGCCGTGGGCTACGAGTCCTCCGAGGTGCTGGACGCGCGGACGGTGCAGGTCAACCTCAGCCGGCCCGTCGCAGCGTTCCTGTACAACATCAGCATCTTCCCGGCCTTCATCGTGCCGAAGGACCTCGTCGAGCAGCAGGGTGACGACTTCTTCAAGGACCCCGTGGGCACCGGGCCCTACATGCTCGACTCCTTCAAGCCCGGCTCGAGCATCACCTTCGAGCGCAACCCGAACTACTGGGAGGAGGGCAAGCCCTACCTCGACACCGTGCGCTTCGACTTCGCGACCGACTCGAACAGCCGGCTGCTGGAGCTCCAGGACGGCCGGGCACAGATCGCTGACGGGATCCTCTTCTCGCAGATCACGGCGGTGCAGGGGGACGAGGACCTCGCGGTGCAGACGAGCGAGGTGCCCCTGTTCGCGGGCCTGTGGCTGAACCACCAGCGCGCCCCGTTGGCCGACCTGAAGGTCCGCCAGGCGATGCCGATGGCCATCGACAAGGACCTCATCAACTCCTCGATCTTCCGCGGCACGGGCACCACGCCGAACAGCGTGCTGATGCCGCTCGTCGGTGATGCCGGTGACGACGAGGTCGAGCCGTACGCCTTCGACGTCGAGGCGGCCAAGAAGCTGATGGCGGAGTCGGGCTTCGCCGACGGGTTCTCGGTCTCCCTGCAGTACCCGGCCGGGTACGACTACTACCGGCAGCTCGGGCTGCTGCTCCAGAACGAGCTGGCCGTCATCGGCATCGAGCTGAAGCTGGTCGAGCAGCCGGCTGCTACCGCGACCACCAACTGGGCGAGCAGCGACTACGACCTCATCTTCCCCTTCGCGCAGTTCACCAGCGACATCGTCGTCCCCGACGAGTACGCGCAGTTCCTCGCGGGCGACCCCTCCTTGGGGCTCCAGGGCTTCTTCAGCAACTGGGAGGACCCCGAGATCACCGCCATGGTCGACACGTTCGTCTCCTCCACCGACACCGACGAGCGGGCCACGCTGTGGCCGAGGATCCAGCAGGCGCTGATGGACCAGACGCCCGTGATCAACCTGATGGACCTCCCCTTCGTCAGCGCGCACGCCACGAACGTGTGCGGGACGGACGTGAACGCCCTGGGCGTCGACCGCCTGGAGAACACCTGGATCGCTCCGTGACCTGTGCGGGCGTCGGCCGGTGCCGGGGACCACGAACGTGCTGAGGTACGTCGTCGGTCGCGTCGGCACGAGCCTCGTGGTCCTCCTCGGCCTGGTGCTGGGCACCTTCCTCATCGTCCGGCTCGTGCCGGGGGACCCGGTGCTGGCCCTGCTGGGTCCACGAGCGACGCCGGACGCGATCGCCCAGACGCGCGAGGTGCTCGGGCTCGACCAGTCCCTGCCGCGACAGCTCGTGGACTTCGTCGTCGGGATCCTCCGCGGCGACCTCGGCAGCTCCATCCCCCTGCGCGCCCCCGCGACGGAGGTCATCGGCAGCCGGATCGCACCGAGCGCCCTGCTGATCGCCTACGGCCTCGTGGTGGCGCTCGTGATCGGCGTGCCCCTCGCGATCGTCTCCGCCGTGCGACCGCACGGGGTCGTCGACAACCTGGTGCGCCTGCTCACGACCTTCGCCTTCGCGATGCCGACCTTCTGGCTGGGGCTGATGCTGGCGCTGTTCTTCGGGCTGCGCCTCGAGTGGTTCCCGGTCTCGGGCTACGAGACGGGTGCGGGGGGTGCCCTCCGCAGCCTGACGCTGCCCGCCGTCACCCTGGGCCTGTCGCTCGCCGTCGTCGTGGTGCGCACGTTGCGGTCCAACCTGCTCCAGGTGCTGCGCTCGGAGTACGTCGAGGCGGCACGGTCCCGTGGTCTCTCGCCGTCACGCGTGGTGATGCGCCACGGCCTGCGCAACGCCGTCATGTCGACCATCACCATCCTCTCGGTCGACATCGGGTTCCTCATCGGAGGGACCGTGGTGATCGAGCAGGTCTTCCAGCTGCCGGGGCTCGGCACGCTGCTGCTGCAGTCGGTCCAACGCAGCGACTACGCGCTGGTCCAGGCGATCGTCCTCGTGGCCGGCGCCGCGGTGGTCCTCGTCAGCCTGCTCGCCGACCTGCTCCAGGCCGCCCTCGACCCGCGCGTCGCGCTGAACGGATCGTCCTCGTGAGCACCGACCAGATGGCTCCCGCCGACCCTGAGGTCACGGCCCAGGAG
>JBASAN010000580.1:0-3862 GCA_049650625.1 Ornithinimicrobium sp. | reverse complement strand
GCCAGGATGACGTGTTTGACCCAGGGGTATGCCGTCCAGACGCCACCCTCGTCGCGTTCGGCAGCGCGGATGGTGCCGGACTCGAGCGCGTCTAAGGCTTGCTGGATCCGCAGCCTCGCCTGCGGGTCGGCCTTCACCTGGGTCAGTGGACGGTCGAAGAAGGTGGACAGATCCGTCGTCTGATGGGGCAGCGGGGCAGCGGACGTCACCGTCACGACGCTATACCGGCGACGGCGGGCACCCGCGTGACCTGGAGGCCGGTCAACGCTGCCTGCACCCGTGACCAGGTGTCCGGCTCGGCGGGCGCCAACGGCGCGCGGACCATGCCGGTGCCGATGCCCAGACACGCCAGTCCCGCCTTAACCGGCACCGGGTTGGTCTCGACGAACATGGCGGTCATCAGTGGCGCCAGCTGCCTGAGCGTCGCCCGCGCGGCGACCAGGTCATCGGCCATGGCCGCTCGGACGAGGTCGCGGGTCTGTGCGGGAGCGACGGTGCCGCACACTGAGATCAGGCCGCGTGCGCCCACCGCGATCGCCGGCAAAGCCAAGTCGTCGTCGCCTGCGATGACGTGCCGACCGGGGGGCGTCTGGAGGCACAGCTCGGCGATCTGGCGAAGGTCGCCGGAGGACTCCTTCAGGGCGATGACCTCGGGGATCGTCCACAACCGCGCGACCGTGGCCGGGCTCAGGTTCGTGCCCGTCCGGCCGGGCACGTTGTAGGCGATGATCGGCATACCGGGCGCGGCCGCCGCCACCTGCTGGAAGTGGGCGATGATTCCGGCCGGCTGTGGCTTGTTGTAGAAGGGGGTCACCACGAGGATGCCGGCGGCGCCCGCGTCCTGGGCCATCTGGGCCAGGTCACAGGTGCGTTCGGTGTCCTGCTGCCCGACGCCGACCACCACGGGGACGCTTCCAGCGCAGTCGAGGGCGAGCGCAATCAGGTCAGCACGCTCGGTGTCGCTCACGGTGGCGGCCTCCCCGGTCGAGCCCAAGACCACGAGGTAGTCGGCGCCACCGTCGATGACGTGCTCGATCAATGCGCGGTAGGCGGCGAAGTCGACCGGTGCCGGCCCGGGCCGCTTGGAGACCCGCTTCGCACCGGTGGGCTGGTCGCTTGTGCGACGGGCGCTGAAGGGGGTGGCCAAGGCCACTCCGAGGCCGGTGAAGGCAGCGTTCATGAGTGCTCCTGTGTGGGTGAGGCGGGGCTAGGACGGTCGGGGGCGGGGAGACGGGTGGACTGGGTGGTGAACAAGCCGTCCAGTTGGTCGGCCGCCCAGTCGTCGACCGTGAAGACGCCGCGACGCCGGTGGATCCAGCGGGCCGCCGCGAGAGCGCCCTCGGCGAAGATCTCCCGGGTGTGGGCGGTGTGGCTGACCGTGATCGACTCCGCCGCGCTCTCGAAGCGCACGTCGTGGGAGCCGACGACGGCACCCAAGCGCAGGCTCGAGACGGCGATATCGGCGGTGGGTCGGCCCGCGGAGGTAGCGAGGGCCGCCGCCAGCAGGGTGGCGGTGCCGCTGGGGGAGTCGACTTTCGCGCGGTGGTGCGTCTCGGTCACCGCCAGATCCACGGGCCCGGGATAGCGGTCGGCATACCCCCCAAGCACGACGGCGAACCGGCGGACCAGCGCTACGGACAGGGAGAAGTTCGGGGCGATGAGCACTCCGCTGAAGCGGCCGCTGTTGCGCAGCGACTCCGCCGGCCAGCCGGTGGCCCCGATGACCAGGTCGGTCGCCGTTTCGTTGGCCCAGTGGATGTGGTCGGCGACGGCGTCGCGATGGCTGACGTCGATCGCGACGTCGACATCGCAGGGTGCCCGCTCACCACGGCCCAGCTGCCAGGCACATTGCAGGTCGGGGCTCGCCTCGACGGCGCTGGCGACCAGGGAACCCAGACGCCCGCGCCCGAAGAGTCCGATCGTCTGAGGCATTCCCAAAGTATGAACCAGCGAGAGGGGGTCTAAGGAGAGCAAAACTGCAGGTCATAGCCCGTTTACGTCGGGGCAGGAGGCCACCCGCAAGATTTGCGGTGGGCGAGGCTCTCGGCCGGACGTTGTGCTGCACGCCGGTGGGAAATTCGGGATGCCCGATCTTGTGGGAAGGTGGTGCGCAGCCGCGGGCGCAGGCCCCACCAACATCAGCGGGAGATGGGTATGGAGCGCGAACAGGTCGAGTTGCACGGCGAGGGGTTGGACCGCCCCGGAGTGATGATCCGCTACGGGCACTACGGCCGTCCGGTGCTCGCGTTCCCGTCCGAGGCCGGGCGCGCGTGGGACTACGAGAACAACGGCATGGTGGACGCGCTGGCGCCGCTGATCGACGCGGGTCGGGTCAAGCTCTACTGCGTGGACTCCTTCGACCATCTCTCCTGGTCCCACCGCGAGCTGCCCACCGAGGAACGCGCCCACCGGCACGGCTTCTACGAGCGTTGGGTGCTGGAGCACGTGCTGCCGACCATCGGCGCGGACTCCCCGGGACACCAGGGCATCGTGACCACCGGCTGCAGTCTCGGGGGCTATCACGCGGTGAACTTCACCTTGAAGCGGGCCGACGTCTTCCCCGTCGCGATCTCGCTGTCCGGCAACTTCGACCCGAGCTCCTGGAACGGCTGGGGTGAGCTGGGGGAGGCGACCTACTTCGCCAACCCGTCGGCCTACGTCGCCAACATGGGGGGTGACCACCTGGACTGGGTCCGGGCGCACGCCAGCGTGGTCTTGGTGGTCGGCCAAGGCGCGTTCGAGGTCTCACCGACGCGGTCGCTGCCCGGCGCCCAGCTCATGGCGCAGGTGCTGGCGGACAAGAACATCCCCCACGAGCTGGACCTGTGGGGCCACGACTCCGCCCACGACTGGCCCTGGTGGCGCAAGCAGATTGCGCATCACCTGCCCCGCTTCTGCTGACGATAGGTTAAGGACTATGGCTGACCGGCGATCTCATCTGATTGGACTTCTCCTCGGTGCTGAGCAGGACTGGCCCCAGGCCTTCGAGCACGTGCTCCGAATGGTCGGCCCGTTGAGCGTGAACGGCACGACCCACGAGGTGAGCAGCGAGCGGCTGCGGATCCACCCCTTCGACCTGACCGACCCCGTGCGCCCCAACCTCGTCATCGACCGGTTGGGGTACTGGTACTACCACCCGCGCGAGTGGCTGAAGAAGGCCGCGCTCACCCATGACACCTACCTGCTGAACAGCCCGTTCACGTTCCAGTCGATGGAGAAGCACAGCGCCTACTGCGCCATGCTCCGGCTGGGCCTCAAGGTGCCCAAGACGGTGCTCGTGCCCTACAAGAACCCGGTCGACAACGTGCGCTGGGCCTACACCTCGGAGCAGTACAACGACTCCTTCGACCTCGAGGAGTTGGCCGAGGAGATCGGCTATCCGCTCTACATGAAGCCGTTCGACGGCGGCGGCTGGCGCGGGGTCTCCCGAGTCGATGACGTCGCAGGTCTGCACAAGTCGTACGACGAGTCCGGCGAGATGCTGATGCACCTGCAGGCCACCGTCGACTACGACTACTTCGCGCGGGCCCTGTCCATCGGACCGGAGACCATGGTCATGGACTTCCGTCCCGGCGAGCCGATGCACAACCGGTATGCGGTGACGCACGACTTCCTGTCCGATCAGGCAGGGTGGGAGGCCGAGACGGTCAGCAAGGTCGTCAACGCCTTCTTCGGCTGGGAGTTCAACTCCGCCGAGATGTTGGTGGCCGGCAACGAGGTGCACCCGATCGACTACGCCAACGCCTGCCCCGACGTGGCCCTGACCTCGCTGCACTACTACTTCCCGTGGGCGATCACGGCCCTGGTCCGCTGGTCGACCTACGCGCTGGTGACCGGCCGCCGGGGCCAGATCGACCTGGAG
>JBASAN010000579.1:0-4354 GCA_049650625.1 Ornithinimicrobium sp. | reverse complement strand
CTCTTGGTCATCATGCGAGAGTCCAACAGCGCGACCACGCCCCGATCGCTACTGCGCCGGATGAGCCGACCCGAGCCCTGCGCCAGACGTAGCGCGGCGTGGGTGCCCGAGACGGCCATGAAACCGTTGCCGCCCATCCGGGAGATCGCTTCGGTCCGCGCGGAGGACAAGGGGTCGTCAGGGCGTGGGAACGGGATGCGGTCGATGATGACGAGCTGACAGGCCGAGCCGGGCACGTCGACGCCCTGCCATAGCGACATCGTGCCGAAGAGGCATGTGCTGGCCTTGCTGGCGAACTGGCGGACCAGCGTGGGTGTCTGGTCATCACCCTGGCACAGGACCTCGATATCGGTGTCCTTGAGCCTGGTGCGCATCTCCTGGGTGGCCGTCTCGGCCGCCCTCCGCGAGCTGAACAGCCCCAGCGTGCGCCCACCGGCGGCGCGCACCAGCGCCTCGATCTCCTCGAATACCTTCGGCCCGGCCCCCTCCCGGCCCAGCGGCGGCAGGTGAGAGGCGACGTAGGCGATGGCCTGCTGCGGATAGTCGAAGGGGCTGCCGACATCCAGACCGGTGTAGGCCGGCGCATCGGCACCGCGCAGGCCCAGCGTCCCGGCGACGGCGTCGAAGGTCCCGCCCAGCTCCAGGGTCGCCGAAGTCAGCACCACGGTGCGATCCTCGAAGATCTTGTCCCGGATCATCATGGCCACGCTCATCGGTGCCACCCGCAAGGTCGTGTTGCCGCGTTGGTCACGGGCCACCCAGGCCACGTCGAGCTCGCGCTCCTCCAGCAGTCGCTCCGCCGCGTCGAACACTTCGTCGATGCCCGATCGGGCCACCTGACGGGCGCCGTCGGCAGCACTGGAGGAGTCACCCTTCATCTCCGACTGCGCCCCGCGAGCCGCGTCGCGGACAGCCGCCAGGGTCCGCGACATACCCTCCGGCAGACCCTGGCCGAGCCGTCCCTCGGGCAGCGCATCCAGGACGGCCTGGAGGTCCTCGGCGGCGTCGGTCAACGACTCCGTCGAGCCGTACTTGCTGGCGCGCCGCGCTGCGACGCTCACGGTCCCCGCGGTCATCTCGTCGGTGATGGTCGAGGTCACCCGATCCGTGAGCTCGTGGGCTTCGTCGATGACGAGCAGGTCATGCTCGGGCAGCATGTGCCGGCCCTCGAACGCGTCGATGGCCATGAAGGCGTGGTTGGTGACAATGACGTCGACATCGTGCGCGGCGGCCCTCGTGACCTCGACGTAGCATTCTGCGGCCAGCGGGCACTTCGAGCCCAGGCACTCCTTCGCGCTGACGGACACCTGCCGCCACGCCCGGTTGCTGACCCCGGGGACCAGCTCGTCACGGTCCCCGGACTCGGTGACCTCCGCCCACTCGCGCAGCCGGGTGATCTCAGTGCCCATCCTGGACCGCTCCGCGTCCACCGTGCCGACCGACATCAGGGTGTCGGCATCCTCGTCTGGGAACCCACCCACCAGCTTGTGTTGACACAGATAGTTCGATCGCCCCTTGACCAGCGCGAACGTGGGCTCACGGCCGACGAGCGGGCGCAGCGCCGCCGAGATCCTCGGCAGGTCACGGTCGATGATCTGGGCCTGCAGAGCCAGCGTCGCGGTAGCTACGACCACCGGCTTTCCGGTCGCCATCGCGTGCGCGATCGCGGGCACCAGATAGGCCAAGGACTTGCCGGTCCCCGTGCCGGCCTGGACTAGCAGGTGCTTCTCGTCCTCCACGGCGTCGCGAACGGCCTTGGCCATCTCCACCTGCCCGGGCCGGGTGGAGCCGCCCACCGCCGCGACGGCTGCGTCGAGCAACGCGTCGAGGTCTGCGGGCATGCCAGACAGGGTATGCGGTTCCGGTGAGCCGTCGGTGTCGCCGTGCACAGGTTTCAGCGGTTGGCGATGCCGTCGGGTGCGCAGATGAAGTGCGCGACCATGGCCGTCCATCCGGTCTGGTGGGAGGCACCCAGACCTTCGCCGTTGTCGCCGTCGAAGTACTCGCTGAAGGTCGGGTGCTCATCCCACAGCGGGCCGCTCGGGTGGTGCCGGGGCGTGCTGGGTCTGCGGCCTTCGACCCCCGGACGGAAGAGCGAGACCAGCCGCTGCTCGATGGAGGTCGCGACCTGCTCGATCGACAGCTCCTCCCCCGACCCCGTCGGGAACTCGACCCGATGGGTCGCGCCCGCGCCGCGACCGTAGACCCGCAGCGCGTCGGTGATCAGCGCGTTGACCGGCATCCAGACGGGTCCACGCCAGTTGGAGTTGCCGCCGAACATGCCCGTCAACGACTCGGCGGGGACGTAGGCCAGCTGCAGGTCCACCCCGTCGACCGTGGCCGAGACCCCGTCGCGGTGCACGGCCGAGAGCGACCGGATGCCGTGCGGGGAGAGGAACTCGCCCTCATCCAGCAACGGCTTCAACAGCGCCGACCACTGGTCGGTCGAGACCATGGACAGGGTGCGGACGGCCTGACCTCGGTAGTTGGTGTGCAACAGCGAGTCGGCGAGCTCGGGGCGTCGATCCGTCCAGCCCTGGAAGAAGTCCGTGAGGTCGGGCAGCTCAGTGGACACCCAGTTCGGCACCAGGGACACCGCGGTCAACGGAAGCAACCCGACCATGGAGCGGACCGGCATACGGTGTGCCCGTCCCTGGCCGTCGACCAGCAGGTCATGGAAGAACTCGTCGTCGGAGTCCCACAGCACCGAGTGCTGCGAGCCAAAATCCTCCATCGCCTCGGAGATGGCCAGGAAGTGCACCAGGAACTTGGTCGCCACCTCGTCCCAGGCGGGGTCCTCGCGGGCCAGCTCCGTGCTCATCCGCAGCATCTTCAGGCAGAACATGCCCATCCACGCCGTCGCATCGGCTTGCTCCAACCGTTGCCCGTCGGGCAGAGGCTCGGACCGGTCGAACAGCCCGACATTGTCCATCCCGAGGAAGCCGCCCTCGAAGACGTGGGACCCGTCAGCGTCCTTGCGATTCACCCACCACGGGAAGTTGAGCAGCATCTTCAGCACGATTCGCTGCAGGAAGTCGCGGTCGGTGCCGCCGTCGATGGAGTACACCTGCCACGCCGCCCACGGGTGCACCGGCGGGTTGACGTCGGAGAAGTTCCACTCGTAGGCCGGCAGCTGCCCGTTCGGATGCATCGACCACTCGCGACAGATCAACAACAGCTGCGCCTTGGCGAAGGCGGGGTCGACGTGTGCCAGCGCCACGCAGTGGAAAGCCAGGTCCCAGGTGGCGAACCACGGGTACTCCCACTCATCCGGCATGGAGATGACCTCAGCCAGGTTGACGTGTTGCCAGTCCGTGTTGCGGCCGCGGTGCAGCTCGGCCCGCTGCGGAGGCGGTGGCGGCTGCGCCGGATCGCCGGTCAGCCATCGCGGCACGTCGTAGAGGTACAGCTGCTTGCCCCACTGCAACCCGGCGAACGCACGGCGGGCGATGTGTGCGTCCTCGTCGGTGATCTGCGCTGGCAGCACGGCGGCGAAGAAGTCATCCGCCTCCTGGCGACGGTGGGCCAGCACCGCGTCGAACGACTCCGGCGCTTCGGGCTCACCGTCCAGGTCGGTCAACCGCAGTCGCACGGTCACGCTCTGACCAGGAGCAACCGCGTCGAAGTGCCACCACACGCCGACCTTGGTGCCCTGCTGCTCCGGGTTCCCCCGCCCGACATCACCGGCCAGCACGGCTTCGTTGACGACATCCTTGGGGTATGCCGTGTCCTGCGCCCGCGCCGCGCCGGCGCCGTACAGGTCCACCAGGTTCGAGTCGTTGTCGCAGAAGACGAGGTCCGGTAGGCCGGCCGATTCGTGACGCTCGGCGCGCAGACGCAGACGGCCGAGCTCGTGCTGGTGACCCTGCACGTCGGCATACTCCGCACTCCCGTCGTGCTCCTCTGCGGGAGCGTCTTCGGCCCAGAGCCGCGGGCGCCGGTCGTCCAGCCCCCAGGCCCAGGTGTTGCGGAACCACAGCTGTGGCACCAGGTCCAGCGGCGCGGCGTTCTGGCTGTGGTTGGTGGCGGTGATCTCGACGCAGACATCGCTCGGCGAGGCCTTGGCGTGCGTGACCTCGACGTCGAAGAAGGCGCTGCCGTCCAGGACACCGGTGTCGCACAGTTCGTACTCCGGCTCCTGAGGCCCGCGTGCGCCGTTGACGGCCAGCAGGTCGGCGTACGGGAATGCGGTCGTCGGGTAGCGGTAGAGCCACCGGGCGAAGCTGTGCGTCGGGGTCCCGTCGAGAGCCCACCAGTACTCCTTGACGTCCTCGCCGTGGTTTCCCTGCGGGTTGGTCAGGCCGAAGAGCCTTTCCTTGATGCGGTCGTCGTGACCGTTCCACAGGGCGAGCCC
>JBASAN010000578.1:0-5153 GCA_049650625.1 Ornithinimicrobium sp. | reverse complement strand
GGTCACGACTGGCTCCGGTAGGTCTCGATCGCCACGACGGCGCGCTCGGTGAATTGAGTGTTCGGGTGCAGGCCCAGCTGCTTGCCGAGGGAGCCGGTGTCGATGAGCGTGACAGTGCAGGTGACATCGGCGACGACCTGCCCGCCGGAGGTGAAGTCGCTGCCGGCGAAGGAGACGGTGAGGTTCTGGCAGCTCTTGCCGCGCTCGGCGAGTGACTTCGCTGCGGCCTGGCGGCCGGCGATGGTGCCCTGGCCCATTCCTGATTCCAGCGAGGCGGCGCGGGCGGCGGCGTACGCGGCGTCGTTGGCCTGCGCTGAGCCGTCGACGTATCGGCCGGCGGCGACCACGACCAGCACGATGCTGAGTGCGGCGGTCGCCATGATGAGCGTCTCGAGGCCCGCCGATCCCCGCTCGTCGCGCGCAGGTGCGAGCCGGCGCAGCCGGTGGCGGCCTACGACGGCGGCCAGGGCGAGGAGACGGCGAGGCAGACGGCGGGGCAGCTGCGTGGCGCGGCTGGTCATGTCCCTAATGCCGCGGGTTCCCGGAGCCTCTGACTTCCGCATGTGGACGTTGTTCCTGCTCAGTGCGTGCATACGGCACCATCGCCCATCTTCGAGAATGTTTCAGCAATCTCGAACAGACTATGATATCTATGACCTGTGCTTCTGATTCGTGATCTCGGGGTCCGCTTGTGACGTTGGCGGTGGTGCGGTCGATCGACTCCCCGCGACGGTTGGTGTCCGCGGCGGACTTCGAGGAGTTTGAGCAGGACATCGTCGACCAGCACGCGCTGGCGATGGTGGGCGCCGGTCTGACCGACGGTTACATCGACGCCGAGCGGTCCGCGGTGATCGAGTTCGCCCGCTATATCGGCGAGCCGGTGTGGACTGCGACCGGCGACGACGCCGACCGCTACCTGACCTGGCTGCGACGCGACCGCGGGCTTGCCCGATCGACGGTCGAGTCCAAGGCGACCGCTGTCGCGCGGTTCTTCGAGTTCATGATCGCCCGGTACCAAGGCGACATCCACGCGCTCACGGGCGTCGTCGTCGACCAGCCCATCGACGAGTTCAATCGTCCCGCGTCGACCTGGACCCGCGCCGTCCGGGTGCCGCCCAGCGATGACGACGTCGACCACCTCTTCGCCAGCTGGGGCGACGCGCTGCCCGCCCAGCGCAAGTACCTGACCGCGGCCCGCGACTACATGGCGGCATCGCTGTGGCGACGAGTTGGGCTGCGGCTGAACGAGACCGTCATGCTCGATCTGCGCGATTGGCGGCCCGACCTCGGCGAGTACGGCAAGCTCCACGTCCGCTACGGCAAGGGGTCGCGTGGTCGTGGACCGAAGACCCGGCTGGTGCCGGCCATCAACGGTGTCGACGACCTGATGACCTGGTGGCTGAGGGACGTTCGCCACCAGTTCGGTGACGACTGGGAGAACCCCGACGCCCCGCTGCTGCCGAGCGAGCGCCACGACCCAATGACCAAGCTCCCCACCCGGGCAGGCCGCGACACGCTCCGCTCCGGTCTGGTCGGGGCCGTCGACCGATGGTTGCCGGCCTGGAACCGCCGTCTGACGCCGCACGTGTTGCGGCACTACTGCGCCAGCACCCTCTACCACCGCGGCATGGCGCTCAAAGCCATCCAGGAGTTGCTGGGCCACGAGTGGCTCAAGACCACCACCGTCTACGTCCACGTCCATAGCGACCACATCGAGCACGCTTGGGCGGAATCGAACCAGCGCCTCACCGACCGGTTCGCTCTCGGCGCCCACACCAGCACCAGCACGAGCACCGACTGCGGCGCTGACTCGAAGGAGCGATGATCCGATGCAGTGGAACCTGCGCATGGCTGCCGCCGAACGCGGCATCTGGAAGTCGACCGAGTTGCGGCGGCTCTTCGCCGACGCCGGACTCGAGGTCTCCGCCGGGAAGATGTCGGCTCTGTGGACCGGGACCCCGACCACCATCCGCCTCGACGACCTCGACGTGATCTGCGCGGTCCTTGACTGCGAGCCCACCAAGCTGCTGATCCGCGAACCCGACAAGGTCGCGGCCCGCAGGTCGACGAAGACCGCGACCGGTGAGGAGCCCCAAGGCGCTGCCGGCCCGGTGCAGCCCCGACTTGGACGCAACCGCACCAAGCCGCCGGCATAGGCGCCGGCACAGAAGTGGCCAAACCACCCGAGCCCTGCATTGCCTGTCGTGTTCGTCCCGTCGCGTGGACCACCCCACGCGTCGACTACTGCTACGGCTGCCTGCCCGGCGGGCCCTTCGACCCGCCCGGCTGCAACCGCTGCGGTGCCGGCGGCCACATCGACGGCTACCCGCACGGTGTCAGCTACTACTCCCAAGGCAGCTGCACGCGCTGCCACCCGAACGCGCCACAACGCCTCGAGTCGTGCCGCGACTGTCACGCCTGGGGCGTCATCCGCAAGCACAAGTGGCTGTGCTGGCGCTGCCGCAGTTGGCGCGCCCGACTCCCGAAAGGAAATTGCCGGATCTGTCGACGCATCGACCTCTCGGTCAACCCCGACCAGGTCTGCAACCTGTGCGACCGGCAGATGAGTATCACCCTCGGCGCCACGGTCGACGAAGCCAACCGCGGCGGTCCGCAGCTCTACCTCGCCAACATGCCCTGGCAGCCGACCAGGATCAGATGGGGCAACGTGCGCAGGGTCGACAAACCCAGCCCCCGCGACCTGCGCACACACCGCGCGGACAGGTTCCGCACCCTCGAGTTCAGCCCAGTCGAGGACATCCAGCTCGCACTGTTCGACATGCCACGAGACTTGGCCAGCTGGATCGCGCGGTCCGAGTCGGGACAAGCCTTCGCCGAGCATGAGCCGCTGAGCCTGCCCCATGAGGACATGGCCGCGTTCCTCGACGCCGCCGTCCTCGACCACGCCCGACGTCACGGCTGGCCCAAGTCCACCGTCCATCGCACACAGCGGTCGCTGCGCGTCCTCCAGCTCATGCAGGACACCCCGGGAGCAACGCTGCTCGCCTCCGACGCCATGCGGCTGCAAAAGATAGGGCTCACCGCGATCCCCGTCATCGAGGTCGCCACGTTGGCCGGCGTCATGGTCGACGATCGACAACCCGCCATCGACCGCTGGTTCGCCGAGACCATCGCCCATCTGCCCGACCCCATGAAGGCCGAGCTCCGCGACTGGTCCGACATCATGGTCAACGGGTCGACCACACCCCCGCGACGACGTCCCCGCGAACAGGAGACCATGCGGCACTACCTCCGTGGCGCCGTGCCAGCCCTGACGACCTGGGCCGACCAGGGGCACACCTCGCTGCGCGAGATCACTCACGCCGACGTCGTCGCCATCCTGCCGCCCTCGGGCAACCCGCGCTCGATCATGGGAGCCGGACTCCGCTCCATCTTCACGCTGCTCAAAGCCCGCAAGACCCTGTTCGTGAACCCCATCGCTCGCGTCCGCACCGGCACCCACGAACGCCGCCAACCCCTGCCGCCGGACACCGCGAGCATCCAGAACGCCCTGAACTCGCCGAACCCAGCCTGTGCTGCGATCACCGCCCTCGCCGCGTTTCACGGCGTCCGCACCCGCGACATCCGCCACATGCTGCTCCACGACCTGGCCGACGGGCGACTGCGTATCGATCAGCCCAAAGACAAGCGCAGCATCCTGCTCGCCGAGCCCGTCAAGGTCCGGCTCGCCGCCTGGCTCGACCACCGCAACCGCCGCTGGCCGAGCACCGCCAACCCGTACGTGTTCATCAACCACCGCAACGCCGGCAAGCTCATCCCAGTCGGCTTCCACTGGGTCAGTCGGACCATGGAGGTGCCCGTCAGTGTCATCCGCGACGACCGCATCCTCCACGAGGTCAACGCCACCGATGGCGACTTGCGTCGCATCTGCGAACTCTTCGGCATCAAGGTCGAGACAGCCCTCCGCTACATTCCAGAACCGAACCTGTCCGCCGACGCTCTGTAGGGTGCCTGCGTGTCCACTCCCGTCGCCATCGCCGCGGCGGCGTTGATCCGCGACGGTCGCGTCCTGATGGCCCACAGGAACCCCCAGCGGCGCTGGTACCCCGACTGCTGGGATCTCGTCGGGGGGCACATCGAGCCCGGCGAATCTCCGGAACAGGCCGTGATCAGAGAGTGCGGCGAAGAACTCGGTGTTCGCATCTTCGACCCGCGCTCCATGCCGATGGCATTCACAGATCCCGGCATCCAGATGCACGCATTTGTCGTCGAACGTTGGGAAGGCGAACCGATCAATGCCGCGCCCGACGAGCACGACCGGCTCCAATGGTTTGAACCCGCCGAACTGGCACATCTGAAGCTCGCCGACCCCGCGAGCCTGCCGGGCATCCTGGAAGTCACTGCTGGAACCGCCGCCGTGCGGCGCCGCAAAGATCCCTAGTCGCCCTCGGCACGCCAACGGATGATTGCGATACTGCCGGTCGTGCCTCCCAGACCCAGGATCTTGATCCAGCCCTACGACGATCAATGGCCGGCAGAGCTCGCCGCCATCGAGAGTCTCCTGAGCCGTGCGCTGCATGGCCTCGCAATACGTATCGACCACATCGGATCGACGTCTGTTCCCGGCCTGGCTGCCAAGGACATCATCGACGTCCAAGTCACTGTTGCTGACCTTGGCGATCAGCGACTGACGCCTGCCTTCGAACAACTCGGCGCAAAAGCAACCAACATCACCACCGACCACCGCCCACCGGGTGAACAGAGCCAACCGAGCGCCTGGGAGAAGCGTTACTTCCGGCCACCACAGTCGTGGCGACCGACTCACCTCCACGTGCGCGAGGAGGATCGACCCAACCAGCGCTATGCCCTGTTGTTCCGCGACTATCTGCGGCACTCGCCCAATGCTGCAGCCACATACAGCGCGATCAAGACTGTCTTGGCGCGACTGCATCCGAACGACACCGAGGCCTACTACGACGTCAAGGACCCTGTCTGCGATCTCATCATGGACGCGGCCGAGCGGTGGGCGGCTGATGTCGCCTGGCGCCTCTAGCTGGGATCGACTCGCTGACGTCGTCCAACGCCAAAGACGGCGGGTTCGTGAACCCAGGGTCTCAACGGCGGCCTGTGGGACCATGGACACGTCAGTTCGCACGGTTCGCACCTTCAGTATTGGTGAACTCGCCGGAGGG
>JBASAN010000577.1:0-2083 GCA_049650625.1 Ornithinimicrobium sp. | reverse complement strand
CCGATCGCTGACCGGTAGCGGGTTGGTCTGTGAGTCGATGTCGGACGTGGGTGTTCAGCCCTGTCGCGTGAGCCCCTCCAGGAGTTGGGCTGGCGCATCTTCGCTGAGGAGGTGTCCGGCTGCGTCGATCCAGGTAAGCCCTTGGTTGGGGATGTGTTGCTCGATCCATTCTCCGTAAGGGACCGGAAGGATCTGGTCGTCGCGTCCCCAGAGCAAGGTGACGGGGATGTCGACGGTGGGCAGAAGATGTTCGTACTCGCCAGTGTCGCTCTGGCTGAGCTGTTGGTACTGCCGATAGAACGCGGCTTGCCCTTCAGTGCCTATCCACGGCTCGAGATAGGTCTCGAGCACCCCGGGCCTATACCCGCGGCTGGTTCCGTTGCCCAAATGCGCGCGTACCAGTGCCTCATGGGCGTAGGCGGGGAGGTTCTCGAAGACGCCGTGGTGTTCGCGGATCTGGGCGAACAGACCCCGCTCCCAATCGCCGCCGGTAACGGCATCGAAGAGCGTGAGATCGGAGTACTGCGCACCCTCGAGCAGCAGCGCGCGCAGCGCGATCGCCCCGCCGATGTCGCAGGCCACGACGCTGGGGCGATCAAGACCCCAGCGGCTCAGGATCTCCGCAAAATTGCGTCCCTGCGCGGCGAGGGTGAGGTCTTGACCCTCGCGCTTGTCGGATTGTCCGTACCCGAGGTGATCGAACACATAAACCCGGCGTCCGTGCCGGCTCAGCGCGGGGGCGATGTCACGCCACAGAAACGATGAGTACGGGGTCCCGTGGACGAGCACCACAGGGCGCCCGTCGCCCCAAGATTGCCAGCGCACAACGCCCTCCGCGAGCGTGAGCGAGTGGTTCAGTGTCCAGTCCATGGTGATGTCCTTTGGGGTGTTGGGGGTCGCGAACTGCCGCTGTAGCCCGTGAAGGAGACGCTGTTCACGGGGTTTGGGCATCCACGACGTGGTCTTCGATCACAGCGGATTGCTGAGTAGAACGAACGTTCCATCTACTGTCGGATACAGTATGCCTATGACCACCACGACGCAAGACCAGCGGACCGGAAAATCCGTGCGAGAGCGGTTGTTGGCCGCCGCCGACGAGCTCTTCTACTCCCAAGGGGTCGCCTCGACCGGCGTCGACGCAGTCATCGAGCGCGCGGGAGTCGCCACGGGTTCGCTCTACAAGAACTTCGCGGGCAAAGACGGTCTGGTCGTGGCCTACCTTCACGCCCGCGACGCACGATGGCGATCCCTCTGGGAGGACTGCATCGGTGAGCACACCGACCCCGTCGACCGGGTATTAGCGATCTTCACCGCAATGGAGCGATGGAGCGTTGACCCCCTCGCGAGCCGTGGCTGCGCCCACCTCGCTGTGATCGTGCAGCTTCCCCACGGACATCCCGGCATCCAGGCCGCCGCCGACCACAAGGACCACCTTCGAGCCCGCCTCACCGAACTCTGCACGGCCACGAGTGCCACGGATCCAGCTGACCTCACCGACGATCTGCTCTTGATCTACGAAGGCACGCAAAACACGTTGGCGTTGAGCCTTGACCCGGACTCGATCGGTCGAGGCCGCCGCCTCGCCCAGCGACGCCTGCGCCCATCGGTTTGACCGTCTCGCAACAGGATCGCTACACAGGCTGAGTGGCAACCCAATACTCGATGAACTTGCCGTCGACGATGCGGAGCAGATCGTTGCCGATGAACGTCATCGATTCGCCGCCAGAGCTATACCCCTTGCCTCTCCAACGACCGGCCACCATATCGGCGTCACTGATGGGACCGACTTCGATCTCAAAAGCGATGGAGTCGAACATTTGCGCTAGAGGCGCCATGGCCTCGAGCAGTCCCTCGACGCCATGAACATCGCGGTCCGGCCAGTGACCGACGAAGTCATCAGCGACCAGTTCAACAGCGACGTCGTGGTCACCGTTCCACAACTCTTCGATCCATCGCCGGTAGAGGACTTTCGCGGCCGTGGTCATCTCAGCAGTGGAGCACTACCCGATCCCGTGGGCAACCCGAAAGGGCAGACCCCTCGGGTTGCAGACGCGGCTAGAGATCTACCCGCGAGGCTATTGAC
>JBASAN010000576.1:0-2012 GCA_049650625.1 Ornithinimicrobium sp. | reverse complement strand
GTCGAAACCCGTAGCTGTAGGTGTACATGTCGGAGTCGCTGCGGATACCGGGATAGCGAAAAAGGTCCCACGTGCCGCCGAGGTCAGACCGGGCCTCCAACACCAGGTACGACGCCTGCGGGACCCGCCGTGTCAGATGACAGGCCGCGCCGATCCCCGACAAGCCAGCTCCCACGATGAGCACGTCCACGTCGACGTCCGGGCGGATGGATTGCGGCACCCCGTCATCCTGTCAGGCGAGGTGGAGGCGGTAGGGAAGGGACGGGTTGACGCAGCGACCTTGGCGGTGGGCCGCCAGTGCAGGATGATCGCGAGTTGCTACCCCAGCCTGTCTGCCAGGAGGACTGATGAGTGTCGCAGAGGTGTTGGAGCCGGTGGTGCGGACGGCCCTGAAGGCGTCTGCACGGGTGCGTATCGAGTGTTGGGATGGCAGCGTGCTGGGGCCCTCGGACGGCCTTCTGCGGATCCGCTTCGTCCGGCGTCGGGCCCTCCGCTGGCTGTTGTGGTCCCCCAATGAGCTGGGTTTCGCCCGGGCCTATGTCGCTGGCGACCTCGAGATCGAGGGTGACATCGTGGCAGCGATCAGCGGTCTGGACGCTTTCGCCGACGCCGAGCATGGGCTCGGCGTCCAGGTCGATGCTGCCGCCAAGGTAGCCATCGCGCGGGCGGTGACACGTCTCGGGGTGGTCGGTCCGCCGCCGCGGCCGCCAGCCGAGGAGACGAGGTTGTCCCGGTGGCGACGGCACACCCCTGGACGGGATGCTCGGGCCATTTCGCACCACTACGACGTGGGCAATGACTTCTACTCCATGGTGCTCGGGCCCTCGATGGTGTACTCGTGTGCGTACTTCGAGCAACCGCCGTCCTCTGGCTACACCCTCCAGGACGCGCAGCGAGCCAAACTGGACCTGGTGGCGGACAAGCTCTCCCTGGGTCCGGGCCAGCGGCTCCTCGACGTGGGCTGCGGATGGGGCGGCTTCGTGATCCACGCCGCGCGGGAGTATGGCGTGCACGCCACCGGCATCACGCTCTCGTCGCAACAGGCAGCGTGGGCCCGCGAGCAGGTTCGAGCCGAGGGCCTGCAGGATCTGGTGGAGATCCGGGTGCAGGACTATCGAGAGGTGGCTGACGGTCCCTATGACGCGATCGCCAGCATCGGTATGGCCGAGCATGTAGGGCTCGCTCAACTGTCGGGATACGCCAGTGAGCTGCATGCCCTTCTCGCCCCGGGGGGACGGCTGCTCAACCACGCTATTTCACGAAGGCCTGGGCCGCCCAACAGGCCCAAGGAGGAACGGCGCTCCTTTGTCTATCGCTACGTTTTCCCCGACGGGGAGCTGGAGCCGCTGGCCACCATGATCGACGCTTTGGAGAATGCTGGTTTCGAGGTACGCGACGTGCAGGCACTGCGCGAGCATTACGCGCTGACTCTGCGAGAGTGGGTGGCCAACCTGGAGCGGGAGTGGGACCGTGCCGTGGACTCGGGTGGAGTCGGTCGCACCCGCGTGTGGTGGCTCTATATGGCCGCGTCAGCGCTGCAATTCGAGTTCAACCGGATCGGCGTCAACCAGGTGCTCGCCATCAAGCCAGCGCAGGGAGGGGTCAGCGGTATGCCGCTGACCCGATCCGAGTTGCTCGGCACCCACCAGAAACGGTGTGAGGAAGGACCGATGTTGGCGGACGGCTGAAAACCGTCTTGCGCGTGGCAGGCTTGATGGCTCATCGGGATCAGGGCGTCGATCCGAACGGTGCCGACTATCTCTACAAGTCTCGGCCGCCCGAGTACCGCCCCTAGGCGATCTGTCTCGTGGAGGCAAGGTCATGCGAGGCCCGGACAGCGAACCGAACACGCCGTGGTCGAGATCGCCACCGTCTTCCGAGTGCGGATACCGTTGCGGGCGGGACTGGCTACCCCGGGCGGCTTGTTCCGGTGGGACGGTGACTGTTCGTGCGGCCGCTTTCGTAGGCCCAGATCACGAGTTCGACGCGGTTACGTGCGGCAAGTTTGGCCA
>JBASAN010000575.1:0-3189 GCA_049650625.1 Ornithinimicrobium sp. | reverse complement strand
TGGCCAACAACGACCTCGCCGCCTACGCCGAGGCTCAGGACCGCCTCGACGAGGCCATCCAGCGGGCGGTCAACGCCTCCCCGGACGGCGGCTCGATCAGCCTGAACAGTGAGACCGGAGACGTCTCGAACACCACCGAATCGCCGTAGGCAGATGGGCTCTGCGGCCCGCGATTTGGTGTGCCGCAGAGCCTGGCCTATGGTTGTCCTACCGACGCGGGGTGGAGCAGTTCGGTAGCTCGCCGGGCTCATAACCCGGAGGTCGCAGGTTCAAATCCTGCCCCCGCTACCAGAGTGAGTTGGTCAAGAACCCCGGTCCTTCACAGGACCGGGGTTCTTTGCTTCCCACGAGCGTGCACGGGAGCAGCGACGATAAACGGGCGTATTGAGCCCTTAGTCCGTGGACATTTCGTCGACGCATACTGTGATGGCCAGGATGAGCGCCACGTCTTGGCCCTCGGCCAACTGGATCCCGTAGGTGTCGCGAACGCGGAACCATTTCCTGGAGATCTCCGCCACCTTCTTTCCGCCCCGTTCGATCTCGTACTCATGATCGACAAAGTTTCCTTTGGCCTTCAGATCTTCGCCCCCCTTCACGTCGACCAGGTAGCGATCGCGGATACCGATGAGGCGCTTGCGGACGATCGCCTTCGCCGACCCCCGCTCGATGGTCATCTTCGATCGGACGCTGAGCTTCTTCTCCTGGATCCGGGCCACCTCGGCGCCGTAGGCGTCCTCGAGGATGAAAGTGTCCCGGAATCTCACGGCCTTGCCGTTGACCTTGTAGGCCTTGTTCCCATTGCTGTCCTCGATCCAGGAGTCGTCTCCGATCGCGAAGAGCTTCTCGCGCATCTGGAAACGTGGTCCGTCGAGTTCATGATTTCGCAGTCCCATTGCCTGTCCTTTCGCTGCTGAATCCAGCCGAGGCTTCTGTTGTCCCTTGGACCTTACTGCGCCGTGGTACCAGCGCCACGCGGCGCTTGGACCCGGATGAAGCGCTGCCCCCGGGATGGGTCAACCCTCCGCGAGGGCGGCGAACACCACCAGGTTCGCGCTGCGGTGACCGTCGGCGCGATAGCCGAGGGCGTCGTCGCAGGTGATGAGGACCAGCTCGGCGCGGTCGGAGTTCCGACCCCAGACCCGAGGGTCGGTCTGCAGCGCGGCCTTGTCGATGACTTCGGCTCCGGTGATGGTGAACGTCAACTCCATCCCATCGGAATACCCCACCGTGATCGTCTCACCAGCTGACGCGTCCTCCAGGTCGGCGAAGACATCCGGCTCCCCGGCGTAGTCCACATGAGCGGCCACCACGGCGGTGCCACGATGGCCCGGCTCGACCCGGTCGTTGCCGGTGAACCACATCAGCTGACCCTGGCCCGGAGAGATGGTGCCTTGGTCCGACAAGCCTCCGGCGCTGATCGCCTGGTCGACACCGGCACTCGGCACCTGGAGATGGCTCGCCGGAGCGGAAGGAGGGGCGACGCCCTCTACCGGGGCAGCGTCAGCGACATCTTCGTCTGGAGCGACGGTCGCTGTTGCGGCCGTCGCCGAAGGGGCGCGACGCGTGGCTGCGGCGTGAGCGTCCGGAGGTTCCGGGATGGCCGGAGTCGGCGCCGCAGTCACCGGGGTCGTCTCGGCGACGGGGACGGCGTCGCCGGGGGAGCCGCACGCCGCCAGGAATGCTGCGCCGACAGCCAAGGCGGCGAGAGGACGGAAGGTCACGGGTCCTATTGTCACCCGGCGCAAGGGTGCAGCGGGCTGGCCGGGTGCGTGGTCCAGGCCCGGATGGCGACGCCGTCCAGCGGTCCGTAGGCTTGACCATCATGAAACCCAACGCGACCCGACGTCCGCGCGTGCTCATCATCGGCTCCGGGTTCGGCGGGCTCTTCGCGGCCCAGGCGTTGGCCTCCGCCGACGTCCAGGTCACGATGATCGCCAAGACGAGCCACCATCTGTTCCAGCCGTTGCTCTACCAGGTCGCCACCGGCATCCTCTCCTCCGGAGAGATCGCTCCCGCCACCCGGGAGATCCTGGCCAAACAGGACAATACCGAGGTGCTGCTCGGCAATGTGCGCCACATCGACGTCGAGGCTCGTCGCGTGCAGGTCTCGACCCTGGGGATCGAGGATGAGTTCTCCTACGACTACCTCATCGTGGCGGCGGGGTCGCGCACCTCCTACTTCGGCAACGACCACTTCGCTCACGACGCGCCGGGTATGAAGAGCATCGACGACGCCCTGGAGCTGCGAGGGCGGATCTACGGAGCCTTCGAGCTGGCCGAGATCTCGGCATCCAGGGGCGAGCCCAGCGACGTCGACCGGCTGATGACGTTCGTCGTGATCGGTGCTGGTCCCACAGGAGTGGAGATGGCCGGGCAGCTGGTGGAGCTGTCCAAGCGGACCCTGAACCGCGAGTTCCGGCACATCGACGCGAACGACTCCAAGATCGTCCTGTTGGACGGCGGGGACGCCGTGCTCAGCTCGTTCGACCCCTCGCTGCAGGAGAAGGTCAAAGCCGAGCTGGAGCGGATGGGCGTCGACGTCCGACTGGGGGCCATGGTTGTCGATGTCGACGAGCAGGGCCTGAACTACAAGGACCGTGACGGCACGACCCACCGCATCGAGTCCGTGACGAAGGTCTGGGCGGCCGGAGTGAGCGCCAGCCCGCTCGGCCAGATTCTGGCGGACCAGGTGGGGTTGGAGGTGGATCGCAGTGGTCGCATCCCGGTCCAGCCGGACCTCACACTGCCCGGTCATCCCGAGGTTTTCGTGGTGGGAGACATGATCGCCCTGAACGACCTTCCCGGAGTGGCGCAGACGGCGATCCAGACCGCGCGACACTCAGCAGCTCAGATCATCCGTGCCGTTGAGGGGAACCCGAGCAGCGAGGACTTCAGCTACTTCGACAAGGGCAACATGGCGACGGTGGCTCGGTTCCGAGCCATCGCCGAGGTCGGACCCATCAAGGTGACGGGCTTCCTGGCCTGGTCCATGTGGCTGGTCGTCCACCTCTTCTACATCATCGGTTTCAAGTCCCAGGTCACCATGCTGTTGCACTGGGCAGTGACCTTCATAGGTCGCGATCGCGCGCAAAGGACGATCACGGAGCAGCAGGTCTTCGGTCGCCTGGCGATGGAGCAGAACGGTCGCGCGCTTCCGGAGTCTTTGGGCCGCACCATGCGTCCCGCCGC
>JBASAN010000574.1:0-4778 GCA_049650625.1 Ornithinimicrobium sp. | reverse complement strand
CAGCCCTTATGGCGACGCACTGGACAAGGAGTAACTCATGAATTCGGTACGCGTCGCCGTTGTCGGCGTTGGAAACTGTGCGAGCTCGCTCGTGCAGGGTGTGGAGTACTACAAGGACGCCGACCCGGCGGCCTCGGTCCCGGGCCTCATGCACGTCATGTTCGGCTCCTACCATGTGCGCGACGTGAAGTTCGTCGCTGCCTTCGATGTCGATGCCAAGAAGGTGGGCTTCGATTTGTCGGAGGCCATCGCCGCCAGCGAGAACAACACGATCAAGATCGCTGACGTGCCGCCCACAGGTGTCATCGTGCAGCGCGGCCCGACGCTGGACGGCATCGGTAAGTACTACTCCGAGACCATCGAGCAGTCGGATGCCGAGCCGGTCGACGTCGTCGCCTCCTTGCGTGAGGCCGAGGTCGACGTGCTGGTCTCCTACCTGCCCGTGGGCTCCGAGGACGCCGACAAGTTCTATGCCCAGTGCGCGATCGACGCCGGGGTGGCCTTCGTGAACGCCCTGCCCGTCTTCATCGCCTCCGACCCCGAGTGGGCCGAGAAGTTCGAGAACGCCGGCGTGCCGATCATCGGTGACGACATCAAGTCCCAGGTCGGTGCCACGATCACCCACCGGGTCATGGCTCACCTGTTCGAGGAGCGTGGTGTCGTGCTGGACCGCACGTACCAGCTGAACGTCGGTGGAAACATGGACTTCAAGAACATGCTGGAGCGTGACCGTCTGGAGTCCAAGAAGGTCTCGAAGACGCAGGCCGTGACGTCCAACATCAAGCACGACCTCGGCGCTCGCAATGTGCACATCGGTCCCAGCGACTACGTGCAGTGGCTGGATGACCGCAAATGGGCCTACGTCCGTCTCGAGGGGCGTGCTTTCGGAGACGTTCCACTGAACCTGGAGTACAAGCTGGAGGTCTGGGACTCCCCGAACTCAGCCGGCATCATCATCGACGCCATCCGCGCGGCCAAGATCGCCTTGGACCGCGGCCTCGGTGGACCGATCCTGTCCGCGTCGGCATACCTCATGAAGTCCCCTCCGCAGCAGATGCCGGACTCCCTCGGGCGTGAACAGGTCGAGGCATTCATCCGGGACGAAGTCACCGTCTGACTCGTATGAGGTCGCGGCGCAGCGGGTGCAAAAGATTCGCTGCGTCACGGCGGCCTGAATAGCCCCAAAATTTGTGTGCGAGTTGGTCAGAGATTCGTCAAATTGGTATGGCTTCTCAGCGGGATCGTTGATCCTATATCCTGTAACTCTGCAGGTCAGGAGCGGTAGGACCCGCGTCTTGGTGAGTTCTTTGCTGTTGGTGGCCGGTATTGCAACCGGTTACTTTCGTGAAAGCACTTACCGACACGTTCGCGCCTAGTGCCCCCCAGGTAGGAAGCAGTTGCGCTTTTCTGCGCGTGCACGGCGGGTTTATGGCGCGGGAAGGCCACCGCTGACATGAACCATTCCTTTCTGGCTATTTCGCGAGCCCGAACCCTGCTTATCGCGGGGCTCACTGCTTCGCTCACGGTCCTCGCCCCTGCCATGACGGCGGGTGCCGATCCCGTGGGCCCGCCGGTCGACGAGCATTTCCACGAAGAGGATGGGGGGGGCAGCGGGGACCCGTACGTGGAGGAGGCCCCCGACAGCGAGGTCGCGGACGTACCTGCTGAGCCCTATGCCCTCGAGGGTTTGGCTCCCGACCCTGCGGACCTCCCGACGAAGTGGCTACAGGAGACTCCGGCCGAGGAGATCACCCCGTCTTCGGCTGAGAGTTTGACGCTTCCCAAGGACAAGCTGACCGCAGACGCCGGCGAGAGCACCATGGCCGTCCCGGCGCCACCGTCAAAGTCCTTGCCCAGCACCCTGGACGCCGCGCCGGGCTGGCAGTACTCCTACTCCTGTGACCCCAACGACAAGCGCGGCATGGTCGCCTTTGCCGAGCTGGTCAGCAAGCACTACAACCGTCCGCGCTACACCACCTCACGCTCCTGCTTCGCTGGGAGCACCAGCCAGCACCACGAGGGTCGTGCCGTGGACTGGAACATGGATGTCTACAACTCCAGCGACAAAGCGATCGGGGATGCCGTTGCCTACTGGCTGACCTCCAACAACGGTGAGATGGCACGCCGTTTCGGCGTTCAGTCGGTGATCTGGAACAAGCGCTCCTGGTACCTCTACAGCCCGGGATCCTGGAGGGACTACACCGGTCCGAGCCCCCACACCGACCACCTCCACATCTCCTTCACCTGGGACGGCGCCATGAAGCGGACGTCCTGGTGGACCGGTCGAGCCGTCACCACGATCGACTACGGCACCTGCCGGGTGTACAGCGGGCAGTACGCCCCGCGGTACTCGGGACGCAACACCCGCCGCTGCTCCACCAGCCTGCCGAGTGCGCCGTTCTCGTCCTATCCCGTCACCTTGCCCCGGGCCAACAACAGCAACGTCGCCACGGCGCAGCGCTACATGGGTCTGACCGGCTCGAGCGTCGATGGCATCTTCGGGCCCAACACACTCTCGACGCTGCTGAAGTACCAGGACCGGTACGACCTGCCCTGGACCGGGGTGCTCGACAAGGCCACCTGGGCGTTCATGGAGAAGAAGGGCGTATCCACCTCCGCGGTCAGTCGCATCAGCGGCAATGACCGCTACGAGACCGCGGCCAAGGTTGCGGCGCTCTACCCCACCGGGGGAGACGTCTACGTCACGACCGGTCAGAACTATCCCGACGCCCTGGCGGCCGGCGCCCGGGCAGGATCTCGCAACGATCCCATCCTGCTCACCAAAGCCAACGAACTGCCCCCGTCGACGGTCGCTCAACTGAAACGGATCAGGCCCTACCGCGTCTACATCGTGGGTGGAAAGACGTCCATCAACAGTTCGGTCTACCGCTCCTTGGAAGGATATACGGGCAGCGGCGGAGTGAAGCGTCTTGGCGGGAGTAACCGGTACGGCACGGCAGCTCTCGTGGCCACCACCTTCAGCAAGGGTGCATCGGTTGCCTACGTCGCGACCGGTGTGGACTACCCCGACGCCCTTGCTGCGGCAGCACGAGCAGGGCACAACGATGCACCCATCCTTCTGACCGGCCGCAGCGGTCTGCCCGCAGTGACCAAGCAGGCTCTGCGAACCATCAACCCCGGAAGGATCACGGTGGTGGGTAGCACGAGTGATGTCAGCAGTTCCGTCGCATCGCAGCTGCGCGGCTACTCCAAGAGTGGAGACGTGCAGCGGGTGAGCGGTGACAACGAGTACGAGGTCGCGGCCAACCTGGCTAACTACTACCCCCATGGTGTCGACGTCGTCTACGTCGCCACCAGCCGCGACTACCCCGACGCCCTCGCCGGTGCAGGGCGAGCGGGAAGCCTCGGTGGTCCGGTGGTCTACGTGGACCGCAACTCCGTGCCGCGGGCGACCAAGGACGTCATCGAGGACCTCGATCCAGAGAGACTGGTGGTCCTGGGCGGCGAGGACACCATCTACCCGGCGGTCACCCGGTCACTGGAGAACGTCATCGACTAGAGGACAGGTGCTGGGGTGAAATACTGCCGCAGTGAGAGCATCGGCGGTGGAGTCACCAACGCACCCTCCACGGGTTCTCCTCCTGGGGATGCGAGCGGGGTCGTTCACGGACACCGTGTGGCCCGTGCCCGACCACTGGTTCCGAGCCCAGGGAGCCTGTCCGGAGCCAGCTGACCAATCCGACCTCCCGTACCACGTGCGGGAGGTCGGACCTGATCGGGTCTCCGGAACGCTGGCCCTGCGGGTCTCGGCCGCATGGGTGAAATCGCGGGTAACTGCTCACCGGGTTCGGGTCCCATCGAACTGGCTGTGGGCGTTGAAACGCAACCGATGGCTGCGTCAGGCGCTCCGCCGTGCCGATGTCGTGGTGGCTATGGACTCAGACACTGATCGAGCGCTCACGGCAGTGCCGGGGCTTCTTGCCGGTTGCACGGTGGTTGCTTCGACCGAGGCTGAGGCGGTGGCGGACGGTCTGCGCATCCTGGCGAGAACGCTGGCGGACCTCAGAGTGATCGTGTCCGAGCGGCAACGCCGGGCAGGGATCACGCGGCGGCCCCTCGAGGAACTGCGGATGGAGGCGCTGGTCCGGTCGATCGACCCAGGCAAGGCGGCCGCCGTCCCGGCCGCGTTGCTGCCGGTGGGACAGCTTGCCGAGATCGGACGCACGCTCTCCGCATCGATCAGCCGAGTGCAGGCAGCGACCATCGTGATCGAGGTGCTCGGGCCGTTCAGATGGACGGAGGCAGCCGACCTGGGGGTGAGCGGCTTGGCTGCCCAGCGGGCCAGCGCCGAACTTTGGCTTGCTGAGACTGAGGCGGAGCTGCCGACGCCCGAAGTCCTCTACGCACCCGTGCGGTCGGCCTTGGCCGGCGCTGACCTCGCTCTCGCCCTCGGTCACCCCACCTTGGCTCGCCAGCGCCTGTCCGATGCCATGTCGCTGATGTTCCATCGCGAGCTTCACGCCGAGTCGGGTTCCTCACCCCTGGTCACCGACACAAATCGGTTCCTCGGTCCGCTCTACGCCAACCAGACGTTTCGGACCCTGACGACGGACGCAGAGCCACGACGACTTCGACGCCGAAGGTCCGATGGTGGCGATCTTCGAGTGCTCGTCCTGAGCAGCGCCTCGGGTCAGTTCCACCGCCCGGTGGTTGCCGCCCTTGCGGAGGTGGCGACGGTCACCGTCCGTGGGCCTGAGACCTCGTCGCGCTTCCTGCCCAAGCGTGGGATGGACGTCGCTGTGCTCGAGGCGTTGGCC
>JBASAN010000573.1:0-3903 GCA_049650625.1 Ornithinimicrobium sp. | reverse complement strand
ACCCTGGCCTGAGCCTTGGCCGCGGCAGCAGCGAGGCGCACCCGGTGCTCCGGCCGCAGACCGAGCGAGTCGATCGCCGTGGGTAACCAGCGTCCCTCCAGCTCGATGAGCAGCCAACGCCGCGCCGGCGGGGCCGTGCCGACCAAGGGGTCACCGCGCTCGCGGGCGCCATCAGAGCAGCGTGGCACGCCCTTCGTAGGGGTCTGCGTCACGTGGTGAGACTCTGCGGCGCAGCACCAGGCCCGAGCCTGATGGCGACGCCGTTCCGCACGAAGGTCCGGGCCACCTGCAGTGCTGTCTCCGCGTCCGTGTGCAGCTCTGCCACCACAACGGGATCCCCGGTCAGGAGACGCTCCAGAGCCGGCTGGGTCGACGCCGGCAGGACGAAGCGCCCCGCTCGTGACCGCACCACCACCTCGTCGGTTGCGTCCCTCCGATGGTGCTGCAGCATCAGGTGCTCTCGGAGCCGAAGCGTGTCGGAGCAGGTCAACTCGCTCAATGCGGCCGCGGCGGAGACCGCAGAGACCGTCTCCGGACGTTGGGCGGCGCGGGCACGTCCGGTCATGATCGCCGCGATCTCGTCGGTCGAGGCCGTTTCGATCGCGCGGATCAGCACAGCCCGAGCGGCCTCGACGTCGCCGGCGATCTGCGATTCGTCGGACACGTCCACCCCCAGAGGCAGCGACGCACGCACCTGAGGGTCGAGGCTCAATCCGGAACGGGCGGTGGTCAGCAACGCCTCTGCCAGATGATGGCGAGTCCACCCGTGCACCCCCACCGTCAGGTGGATGGTGACCCCGCCCAGCGCAGCGGCGCTGTGGATGAAGCCCCGCGGCAGATAGAGACAGTCGCCCGGCGACAGGGTGGCGTCGATGGCGGGTGGGAGGGCTGCGGCCGCCTCGACCTCGTCGCGGCGATCGGCCCAGGGTTGGTCCCGCAGCGGGGCATCCAGCACCGGCTCATGGATCGACCAACGCTTCTGACCGTGGATCTGCAGGACGAAAACGTCGTGCACGTCGTAGTGATCCGCGAACCCCTGGTTCTGCGCCGGGGTCACGTAGGCGTTGACCTGCACGGGGTGTCCCAGCACGCCGGCGAGATCCTGGCTCCACCGAACGATCGGGTCCCACGTGCGGTGCAGCCCCTGCAGCACCACCGTGGCGCCATCGGCAAACAGGGCCAGCACCTTGTCGTCGCTGACCTGGTCGCCCACCCCGGCTCCCACGCCACCGCCCACGGTGTATGCCGACTCCGGCAGCGTCTTGCCGTTCTTGGCCATGCGGATGAAGGGGGTGCGCAGACCGCGTCGACCGAGGAGCTCGTCGACGGCCTCCAGGGAGAAGAGATCCGAGAAGTCGTCGTCACCTCGCTCGGCATAGGTCGACAGCTTCGCCGCGGTGGCCCAGTGCTCGTCGGCGAAGGTTTCCAGGCTGCACGACAGAAGACGGGTGAGAGCCGAAGAGTCTGCTCCCACCCGCCCCGTCAAAAGGTCGCTCGTCACTCGGCCGGTCCGTCAGCCCCGCCGTCGGCTCCGCCATCAGCGCCACCGTCGGCACCGCCAGCAGCGCCACCGCCCTCAGCGCCACCATCGGCCGGGCCGTGCTCCGCCCCGCCGTCAGCACCACCATCAGCGCCACCATCAGCACCGCCATCAGCGCCACCGCCCTCAGCGCCACCATCGGCCGGGCCGTGCTGGTCCTCGAAGGCGTCCTTGACGTCGTCCTCGGTGTTCAGAGCCGAATCCTCGAAATTGTTGGTGCTCATGCTGTCCTCCGTCGATGAAGTCGCCGGCCCACCCGGACGAGCAGGCCGATCTCAATTTCTACACGGTCGGGCGTAGCCCGCAACCGGTGGGGTCAGGGCAACTGTGGGAACCAGATTTCCGTCTCTCGCTCGGCGGACTCTGCGGAGTCGGAGCCGTGGACGATGTTCTGCTGCACCTTCAGGCCCCAGTCCCGCCCGAGGTCTCCCCGGATCGTGCCCGGCAGCGCTGCGGTGGGGTCGGTGGCGCCCGCGAGCGCACGGAAACCGGCAATGCAGCCCTGGCCCTCGATCAGCACCGCCGTCAGCGGACCTGAGCCCATGAACTCCATCAGGGGCTCGTAGAACGGCTTGCCCTCGTGCTCGGCGTAGTGCTGGGCGAGCTGCTCGGTGGTCGCTTGGACCACGGACAGAGCCACCAGGGTGTAGCCCTTGGCTTCGATACGGGCCAACACCTGCCCACTCAGCCCGCGTCGATACCCGTCCGGCTTCACCAGCACGAGAGAACGTTCGATGGTTGCAGTGTGTTCGGTCACGCCGTTGAGCCTACCGAGGCTCGAGCACCCCGAAGCCCAGGAGGGCGAACAACCCCAGGGCTAGGGCGATCCGGTAGATCACGAAGGGGGTGAAGGTGTGGGTGGAGATGTAACGCAGGAACCAGGCGATCACGGCCAGCGCGACGACGAAGGCGATCCCGGTGGCCACGAAGATCGGCCCCCACGCCGGCGTGACCGGGTCGTCGGCGATCTTGGCGAGCTGGTAGCCACCCGAACCCAGGACCGCAGGGATGGCCAGTAGGAACGAGTACCGTGCGGCAGCCTCTCGGGTATATCCCATGAACAGACCCGCAGCGATCGTGCCGCCACTGCGCGAGACGCCAGGCACCAGGGCCAGCGCCTGGGCGAACCCGTAGACGATGCCGTCCCTCCAGCTCAGGTCCTTCATGGTGAGTTCGGTTCTCCCGACCCGGTCCGCGGCGTACAACACCAGGGCGAAGACCAGGAGCATCGTTGCGGTGAGCCAGAGGTTGCGTAGGTCGGTCTCGATCCAGTCCTGGAAGGCGTAACCGAGGACGACGATCGGGATGGAGCCGACGATCACCAGCCATCCCATGCGCACATCGGGGTCACTCTGCGGGATCCTGCCGACCAGCGCCTGGCACCACCGACCGATGATGCGCGTGATATCACGCCAGAAGAAGACCAGGACGGCCGCCTCAGTGCCCAGCTGGCTGATCGCGGTGAAGGCCGCCCCGGGATCCTCCCCGCCGATGAGCTGGCCCACGATCGACAGGTGCGCGCTGCTGGAGATCGGTAGGAACTCGGTCAGTCCCTGGACGAGCCCGAGGATGATCGCCTGTAGATAGTCCAACGCCTAGCTCTCCTGTGGTCCGCGCGAGTCCGGTGACTCGTCAGCGGCCCATTGTGCGCTCATCTGGTCCATTTTCGTGCCTTGCGACAGGCACAACCACCACAGCCCGGCGAAGATGGCCGCGACCGCGACCATGGCCGGGAGGATGAGCGCGGACAGCAGCGTCAGGACCTGGATCAGCCAGCCGAGCAGCACTCCCCCCGGACGCCGGAGCATCCCGGAGGCCAGGACGCAGAGGGCGGCAAGCGCACAACCACCGATCAGGTATGCCGAGGCACGCCCGTCCGGGTCGCCGTCCGCCACCGCGAACTGACGGGCGACCAGCCCACCGAAGAAGACGGTCATCGCCTGGCCCAGCAGCGCGACCGCAGCCAGACGACGGGCGAACTTGCCGGGAACGGTGCGGAACGGGACGGCGGACATGCTCTACCTTCTCCCGATCAGACGGCCGTGTGGCCCAGCAGCATCCGGACCTCGGCGGCCGTGACCACCGATCCGGTGGCCAGCACCGCCCCGGACATGCCGCCTTCGTCGGCCATCCCGGCAGCCACGTCCAACGCGTCCGGCAGATCGCCGACGACAGAGACTCGGTCCGCGCCGAAGTAGCCGGCGGCAATCTCCCCCAGCCGGTTCGGCCGGATCGCTCGCGGTGACGTGGTGCGGGTCACGACGAGGTGGTCCAGGATCGGCTCCAAGAGGGCCACCATCGACTCGGCATCCTTCTCCTCCAGGATGGCCAGCACGCCGATCAGGCGATGCACGGTGAAGGAG
>JBASAN010000572.1:0-11165 GCA_049650625.1 Ornithinimicrobium sp. | reverse complement strand
GGCGGGGGCGGGCCTGGGGTCGGACCTCGTGCAACGGCGTTCCGACTCCTACCGCCTGCAGATCGAGGGAGCAACGCTCGATGCGGAACAGTTTGAGCAGCGGGTGCAACGAGATACTCGGGAATTGCGCCGTCGCCCGGAGGACATCGGCTACGAGCAAGCCTCGGCGACCCTCGAGCTCTACACGGGGGACCTGTTGCCCGAGGCCGGGTACGCAGAGTGGGTGCTCTCTGAGCGAGACAGGCTTCGTCTCGTTGCGGCTGGATTCGCAGTGGAGGTGGCCCAGTGGTGCCTGCGATCGGCACGGCATACCAGCGGCATCGAGGCGGCGCGCCGGGCCCTCGAACTGGATCAGTATCAGGATTCGGCCTGGACCGTCCTGACCCAACTGCAGGAGGGGTCTGGCGACTTCACCGCGGCCGCTGTCACCCGAGCCAAACACGCCGATGTTCGCGAGCGTATGGCGGTGCGCCCGCGGTTGTCCCAGGACGCCAGGGCCGTCCCGGAGCCCTGGCACCGATGATCAGCCGAACTCAACTCGATGCCTCACATGAGCGGGTGTCAGAGTCCCGACAAATGCGCTGATCGTCGCAAGCTCTTCCTGGTTGACCGACCCTTGCTCGATCAACACCACGACCTCGGCGGCCGCATTGCCGGGAAGGGGGGCGAGCGGATCAGTCGACCACGTTGCGGCTCCCGAATCGCGAACTTCGACCGATATGCCGAAGACCGCCTCAAGCGCGAGACGCATGCCACGTGGGGTTCCCTGCCAACCATGCATCGCGGTCGCAGCCTGCAATAGCTCACGTTGCCGAGTCAACGGCAGATCTCCAGTGATCTGCAGACCTAACCACTGAGCCATCCACGTCAACATGTCCTCGGGGGTCGTGGCGAGGTCGAGGTAGGCCGCGAAGTTGTCCAGGACCGAGAGTAGCGGCGCCACACACTCATCCAAACCCAGGCAGAGCCCTTGAGCGAAGGCGTCGTCGCGATATAGCGCCGGCAAGGTGTCGCCCAGCGGATGCGGGTTGGCCAAGCCTGGCAATGCGCCTCTCACGTGCGCACCCGCACCTGGTGCTCATAGGAATAGACCAGCGCGGTAGGGGGTAGCTCGACGCTGGTGGCAGCGGCCTGTCTGCGCCCCGATCCGGCCTCGGCTGGGAAGAGGGCGACACTGACCTCCTGAGACATATCCACCCCGGGGACCTGAGCCAGCGCAGCATTCACCTCGTGCGACTGCACCGCCCGGCCGAACGGCCACCCGTTGCCATGGGGGCCCCCGACCAAAGGGTCGAAGTGGCGATAGATGGCGCGCAGCACACCCGTGCGGACAGCGTCGGCGTCCTGCCTCGCACGGGCACTGAGGCTGACCACCGCCGTGATCCAGATGTACTCCGGCGGCACGACGGCGAGCCGGGTGCCGACGAGACGGCGCTCATCCAGCCGCTCGTTGATCCTTTGCAGGGTAGCCTCTGGTGGATCCAGCTCGGTGCGCCGGATGCGACCGATCTCGTCGGTGGCTACGTGAGGCACGACAAGGAGCCGGATACCCCCAGCGTCTTCGGGATTCGCAGCGGAGACGCACCGCACCCGGGCGGCATCGGGTGCTACTTCTCGGGCCAGACCCTCGAAGTCCTCAGCGGTGACGGCGCGACCTCTGGATCGCAGCACGAGCGGACCGCGTGTCTTGGCGTCTTCCAGGCTTTCCGCCTCGGCCCCACCGATCGCTGCCGACCTGTTCTCCACTCGTGCGATGTAGGGCACGCTGGTCTTGAGCACCCTGACCTGTCCGACCGCGACGTTACCGGCCCGCCCACCACCGGTGCGGTAGCTGCTCGCGACGACTCGAGCACCTTTGGGTGGCACGGCACCGTAGTGGCGCAGGCTCCCGTCCTCTTGCCGAACTGCGGGCCCGAAGTGCACCTCGCCATCAAGAGCTGCGACTCGAAAGTGCAGGTCCTCCGGACCGGACTGAGCGAAGTGCGAGACTTCGTGCCAACGTTGCGCTACTTCATCGGTCTCCACAGTCAACGAGGTCTCGCCGGCTGAGGGCACCACCGGACGTCGCGCCAGTGTCATCCGTTGTCCGGGCGTCCCGTCCGAGCGGCCGAGCTCGTCAGCGCGCACTTCCTCGGCGTTCAACGTGGGTGCTGTGCCTCCGACTGTGAAGGCACTCACCGAGCGGATCCGCGGTGAGGAGGTGTATGTGGGTTGGTCCGGTCCAGCATCCACCAACCTGCATCGGAGCCACCCGGCCCGTTGCCGGGCGATGATCGAGGCGCGGTGCTGCTGCGGCAGGTGCAGCACGACATCGCCGGGACGGTTCAGCCCGCCAGTTTCGTCCCGATCCACGTCGCACGGGCTCCAACTGGTGCCGGTCCATGCCTCCCAGATCAGCGGCGGACGACGTGGGTCGATGCCCACGCCAGCTACGGCACAGTCCAGCCGTAGCAACACCGCGCACGAAGGAGCTGCCTCGCTGAGTCCGATCAAGAGGGCGTCACCGACTGCCGGGACCTCGGAGAAGCAGGTGAAGCCGGCCCCGCCGTCCAAGGCTCCAGTGGTCTCAATAGCGCTCCCGGAGACCGGGTGCATCGCCGCTCGGGCGAAGGAGGTGGGCACGATCTGCAGATCCTCCAGGGTAGTGAACACGACAGGGTCGTGCAGGTCTGTGCGGGCCGTGGCCACCTCGATTCCGGCTCGCACCAGGATGGGTTGGGGTTGTGGTGCCGACAACCAAAAGGTCACCGAACCCCTGGCTGCCGATGGGGGGCGCAACTCGACGCCAATGAGCTCCAAGAACTTGATGTAGTGCCGGTCAGGTACCCGGTTCAAACGGTAGATGACTTGATCGAACATGTGCGCGAAGGCTTCGATCAGGGTCACTCCCGGGTCGGAGACGTTGTGGTCGGTCCACTCGGGGCACTGCTGTTGGACCAGGCGTTTGGCATCGTCGACGAGTTGTTGGAAGCGGCGGTCGTCCAAGTCGGGTGCAGGCAGCATGGCGGGACCTATTCCTGCTCGGGGATGACGTAGAAGGGAAAGACAAGGTTGCGGGGGTCGTTCATCCCACGCACTTGGTACGCAATGTCGATGTAGAGCGTGCCGGCAGCGATCTGGTCGAAGGACACGTACACGTCGAGCAGGTCGACTCTTGGCTCCCAACGCACGAGTGCTTCCCGCACATCACCGGAGAGTTGACCCGCCAGCGATGAGGTTGCAACACCGAAGACCCGGTCGTGGATTCGGCAACCAAACTCTGGGCGCATCGGGCGCTCGCCGAGTGCAGTCCCCAGAATCAGTTGAATTGACTCCTGGATCTCCACATCCCGGGTGACCAAGGCGACGCCGCCGGTGGCGTCAGTGCCTAGCGGGAAGGCCCACCCCGCTCCGACAAAGTCCACGTTCATGTCAACCGCCGATCATCACGGTCGGCAAGCCAACGACGATCGGCGCGCCACACGCGGCCATGTCACCCATCCGAGCCGCAGGCATACCACCGACCAGCACAGTCGGGCAGCCCGGTGGTGCGATGACGGTCGGTGGGTGAACCGCAGGGGGCGGGAAGGAGCAGATGTGCGGAGTGCCCACGGTGGCCGCCGGCATACCGCCGATCAGTACGGTGGGGACTCCGGGTGGGCCGATGACGCCCGGATGCCCGGTGGGGTCACCGACACGTGCAGCTGCTGGCATGTTTCCTCCTGGGTCTCAATTGATCCGGACCATCGCGGCCGAGACGGAGCACATCGCACCACCCTTGACCTCAGTGTTTGCGCTCCCTTCGAGTTTTGCGGTCGTCCCACTGAGCTCCAGTTGGGCTCCAGCGGTGACGGAGACGTTGCCGCCGCCACCATCGACGCTGACGCCTTGGCTGGCTGTGAGGTTGATCTGACTGCCCTTGAGGTCCAGAGGAGAGGTTGCTGCATCCACCACGATTCCTTGACTGCCCTCGATCAGCACGGTCCCGTCACTGTGCAGCGTGACTTTCGTTTCCGTGCCATCCAGTGACAATGCCAGGGCACCATCAGCGGTGCTCATCGCTATACCTTCCGCGGCGCCGTTCTGGTCCAGGAGGTCGATCCGATGGCCCTGCCGCGACACCCACGAGCGACGGTTCACCGCTCCGGTGCCACTGTCCAGCAGGGCAACACCGGCGGCTGAGGGCACGTCGACTCCGTTGTGTAACCCCCCCAAGACATAGGGGCGCCGGAAGTCCCCTTGCTCGAAAGCGACCAAGACCTCATCCCCGACCTCGGGAAGCATCATCATGCCCCGGTCCTTGCCTGCCCCCAACTGCAGAGTCCGGGACCAATCGGAGACGAAATCGTCAGAGAGCCACGGCAGGCTGAGTCGCACCCGACCCTGATTCTGTGGGTCACTGACGTCGGTCACGATAGCCACGACCACGCCTGGCAACCCCCGCCGGGTCGGCCCGGTCCTGGTGAGTCCCAACAGGCTGCGATCGGCTGATCCGGAGACGGTGAACAAGGTGGTGTACCCGGTGGCTGGCTCAAAGCGATGCCGTGAAGACGTCACGGTGTACTTGCCGTCGAAGGGCGCCCCCATGTCATCGACGCTGATCGCAGCATCCGCACGGATGGCAGGATTGCCCCTGGCGACGCCTTCGAGCTCGGCGAAGCTGCCAGCAACTTCCTCGGCCAATGAGGCTGCCGCCGCGCTGACCTCCGCCTGGGTGCCGTAGGGCACATCCGTCGAGACATAGGTGGGGTTGCCGAAGGCTGCCGCCATGGCCCCCGGGGATGACTCTGGCAACTCGACCCGTGCCGTTGTCGCCGACTGGGAGGCAGTGAGTGCCTGTTTGCTCGTCACATCCCAGCCGCGAACCTCGACCTCTTTGACCTGTTGAGACGAGGTAAGGACCGCGCGCAGTCGCAACAGGTCGGTGCCGCGGTGCAACACCAGCGGAGTGCGAGCCCCGTTGGAGCTGGGGGAGGGTGCCTGGCCGGCCTGCGATGGCGCACCGAAGTCCAGCCTGCCCTCTCTGACGCTGAGATCGTGCCCGACCTCGCGGGCCAACGATTCCAAGAACTCCCAGTCCGTCGTCCCGGCTTGGGATACGTGATCAAACACGGTGCTCGTCGCCTGGATGGTCCCGGTAGCCAGCCCGGCGCGCTGCGCCACCGTCGTGACGATGTCGGATGCCGTGACTTGGGTATAGGAAGCGGTGCGGCGCCCACGGAAGAGGCGATGGGCGGGGTCGTAGCCGCGGACCAGCGTGAACGTGCCGCCCGCATCGAAGTCTGCCTCCAAGGCCGTGACCTCGCCTTCGATGAGCAGCGCTGACGTTTGCTCCTCGCTGGTGAGGACAGAGATCTTCACGGTCGACCCGATCTTGGCCTGCAGTTGGCTCAGGACTTGCCGTCCAGCATCGCGGAACCGGAGCGTGAACATGTCGGGGAGCCGCTGGCTGTCATCGACGATGACGGACTCGAGCAGGGTCTCGATCTCGGGGGTGATCGCGGTTCCGTCGATCTCGATGAGGAACGTGCTGCTGATCGGCATGGCCAGATCACCCGTCCAGGTCTTCGGGGGCGGGCAGCAAGAGCGTCGTGCCAGGAGGGACACGGAGCGGGTCGTCAATCCCGTTGTACGCCGCCACGTCACGCCAGCGTGCCGGGTCGCCGTACTCGGTGTAGGCGATCGCAGCCAGGGTGTCTCCATCGATGACTTGATGGGCTCGACGAGCAGAGAGCCCACCGGAGGTCGGGTTCTGCCGCCAGGCTTCATCCGGCATCTCTTCCAGGGACACGCTGCATACCGCGCGTATCGGCATGCCTTCGGCACTGAACAGGGTGTACTTTGCGCTGACTGAAGTGACGAACGCAGGGAAACTTGAGATCGCGCCCCACTTCAACATGACCAACGGAGGAGTGGGCTTGTCTTTGCTGGCGCTTTCCTCGGTGGGCGTGCAGCAGCTGAAGAGCCGCTCCACCGCAGCCACGACACTGCCGTCATGCGTGGCGGTGGCATCAAAAAACATCTCCAGCGTGAGTTTGCACGGCTCGGCGCCCTTGAACTCAGGGAGGCCAGCCTTCTTGGCCTTCTTGGACGTGTCTCGCTCCCACTTGGCCGCCTTGGCGATGGTGACCTCTTTGGGGTTGAACTGGAACTCGATGGCTTCCTCGGCGCGTTCTGCGCCCACCTTCGCCCCGGTGCCGCTCTTGGCCGCTTCGGCGTCGTAGACCGTCAGTGATGCCCGAGCGACTTGAGGTCGGGATGAGGCGTCGCCGAACTTCTTGGCCTTGGGGCCGAGCGGTGAAGGTGTCCCCAGCGGCTTCCCTTCGCTCGATGATGCAAGTGCGATCGGTGGGACCATTAGCCCGCTCCCTGTGAGGTGAAGCCGTGATGGGCCAACTCGATGGTCTCGGTGGCGACCTTCGGTGAGTCGGCGTTCAAACTGGGCCCGGTCCAGCGCACCGGGACGACGCCCATCAGGCTCCATTCGAAGACAGGGTCGCCCACAGCGGTCCTGGCCTGGATCGTTGCGGTCTGTGGCTCCACCCTCAGGGTCATTGCCGCCAGCCAGTTCATCACCTTCGCTGTGTCAGCGCAGACCGGCCGGGACAGTTTGATATTGCTGAACTTGATACGGGTGGGGATCTGCCAGACGAACCCGTTGTTGCCGCCTTCTTCACGTTGCTCGAGGACGACCTCGACTCCCAACCCCTCGCAACTGATGAAAGTGCCGAGCCATTGTTTGTCGATGGCGACGCTCCAACACGTGCTGACGGACTCCGTATCGGGTTGTCGTTGAGCGTCAGTCATGGCCGATCACCTCCGTAGCTCGATCGACAGACCGGCACGTTCGCGGTCGAGCCACAGTTCGGAACGCAACCGAGCAGAGAGTGGGTCGAACAGGCGGCGAGCAAGTGCGTCGATGTCCACCCCCGAGAGAGCAGGAGCGGCTGCTCCGGGTGCTGCAGGGCCGGGCAGGCTCGTCGGCGTGGCAACGGGGTCCGTGGTTGTTCCTGTCGGTGGATCGATGGCATCGACCGCAGGTGCCGCTTCTGACGAAAGGTCAGCCTCGCCCTGTCGCTGAACCGTCGAATGAGTCTCTTCGCCCCGTGGAGTGCGCGCCGCAATCGACGGGTCGGTGGCTCCTTCAACAGCCGCAGCCGGGGAGAACATCTGGGCCAAGGGCAACGTCTGAGTAGGAGGCGATGTCGCGTGCTTCTCGCTGCGACTCCTACGGTGCACGGCCTCGCTTGCTGCGCCTGAAACACTTCGCTGGACAGTGGCCTGACGAGAGACCGGACGAGGTCCTGGCCCGACGCTGGAGTGGGTCCGTTGCACTTGGTGCATGGCGACGTTGACGTGGTGCACGCCTGACTGGGACGGTGCCTCCAGGACCGACGCGGCTGCCTCCACGGAACGGTTCACGGTCACTGTGTGCACGCCTACGGTCCGGGACGGCTCGGAGGGGTCGGACGGGTCGGACGTGTCTGGCTGGCGAGTTCTCGCCGACTCGGGACGGCGACCTACGCGCTGCAGAGCGATGTGCCGACCCACCTCCGCGGTGGCCGCATCGGTCGGTCCGCTGGGGGCCGGCGAGGTGAGCCCACGTCGCTGCAGTTGACGTTCGGGCACGACAGCCGAGACGATCCCCGAAGAGACGCCATCAGAGACTGGATCAAGCTGAGCGTCGCTGTCTGTTCTGACCAAGCGTCTATCGCCATGCTCGGCGAGCGGAGGCTCTGCGACGTAGCCCTGTAAAGGGGATCGTGGGGCGGAAGCCGTTGGGTCAACCATCGAGGAAACCACCGGGGTGACCAACGGTGCGGTAGGCCCAACGACCGTCTCTACGGGGGTGGGATCGACGTGGCTGGCCGCGTCCCGGTTGGTGGGGACTGCTCGCTTGTGCGTGCCGTCGGAGCGCTGGACCGAGGGCGCTCTGACGGGCCCATCGGTCACGGTGACAATGTCGCGGTCGCTGTTGCCGTCGGCAGCGGGCGACACGGCTGCGCCCGCGGGAAGCGTCGAGCGGGTTGAGCTATCTGAGGTGGTGGAGGTGGTCTCCGTGCTGGAAGGGGATGAGGTGGTGGTCGTCATCGACGGCGTGAAAGCGCCCGAACGGTCTGCGGCTGCGCGCTGAACCGGCACCGTGCTGAGAGGCGGGGGAGGGCCCGGCGACCCCCCGTGGTCAAGGGGCGAGTCCACTGCCATTCTGGGTGCAGGCGCCGTCTGATCGTCACCTACTGTGCTGAGCGACATCGCGGCTTGTGCTGGCTCGTCCTCCGACAGGTCGGCGCTGGCCATGTCACGTGACACCTGGCCGAAGTCGTCGCGCCCGGCCAGGTCTGGCGCACGCTCTGCGTTCTCGGCGGATGTACTGGATCGCGAGATCACCGGGTAAGAGCGAGTTTCTACTGCCGGAAGGTCGATCTTGACGTCGGGACGGGTCGTTTGCGCAACGCTCAGTCGACGAAGGCGAGGTGTGGGGAGCGCATCAACGTGCTGGGTCCTCTGCACTGTGAAGGCCGCAGGGTTCGGAATGGGGGGTGAGTGGGCTTCGGAAGATGTGGCTGGTGCTACGGGCGCGTTCACGGCTCGGTTCATGGTCTCGTCCAGGGCCGAGGCCCGCGGCGAGGTTCCGGGGATGGCGGGGATATCGGGGTGACCATCCGACTCGTGTGTGTCCGACACAGCGGCGGGGTCGGCTGGGGATGACTCTCCGGGACCGGCGATCAGTCGCTGTGCAATGGAGGGCGTTTTCGACGGAGTTCTCGTTGGCTGAAGCGGCTCCGTGAAGACGAGGTCGGCGCCTTGCCGCATACGGACGGGGCTTGCGGGGGCGGCCAAGCCGTTCGCCACGCCGGACGGCGCGTCAGAGTGGACGAGGTGCTCCATTTGCCCGAGCATCACGGGAGACTGCCGCGTGGTCAGCCTCTCGGTGAACGTCTTGAGTGGCGCCGTTAGTTCTGTGTCGTTGAAACTGCGCTCCAGGGGGGGCAGTGCTGACCACTCGCGGGGTTGCCTTTGCACCTGTGGCCGAACGCTCTCCACAGCCGCGATGCGTCGTGGATCGCCGGAGCCCTTCGGTCGCGTGGTTCGCTGCAGCATGCGTGTCCACCAGTCCACGACCTCACCCACCCTGGCTCAGTCGCGCGTTGATCTGCCCGATCTCGTGCGCAAACCGGGTGCGCTCGGCGTGCTCGAGGTCGAGGATTTCCTCACGCGACCAGTGGAAGTGATAGGCGACGTACGCGACCTCCTCGTATAGACGGTCCGGTGCGTACGTCACGATTCCCCCAGGCGACCACCAGCCACGTCGACGTCAAAGGCGTGACCGCAGGACGGGCAGGCGACTGCCGCCCGAGTGTGTCCTTCTTGGTTGATCCGGCGATACAGGTCCTGCAGGAAGGCCAGATCTGCCGCGAACATCTCCTCAATGATCCCGGCGTGTACCTCTTCGATCGTGCCTATCCGTGTCACGACGCGGCCCAGGAGCACCACCGTCAGGTATGCCGAGTTCTCCCGGACCCGGTCATCCCGTAGTGGCACTAACTCGTCGCGGGCCGTTGCCAAGCGCATGACCCCGTCTCGATGCACTGTGCCGGAGCCGTCGACATACCCGCGGGGAAGTTGAAAGGAGAACTCGGTGCGGAACTCACGCGACGCACTCGGTCCGCCGCTCTCCACCTCCCCCGCTGAGAGGTCGTGGTCGGCGAGCACGGCGGACCCGCGGCGCATCACTCCGCCTCAAGCCGCTCGTAGGTGACGACCATCTTTTCGGTGAGCACGGACGTGTCGCCAGCCTTCAAGGCGCTGATCTCCAGGCTCTTTGGCCAGGCGGCGGTGATCTTGTACCTCTTGACCGCCGCACCCTCGTAGTCATAGATCACGATGGCACCGCCCTTGCGGACCGTGCCCATCTTGCCGAACTGCGAGTCCTTGACCCACTTCTCAAAGCTGGTGTCCGCGGTCAACGGCCGGGTGAGCGTGACCTCACCGGCCTTCCACCGCCCCGGCAGCTTCTTGATCACGTACTTGCCGTCCGGGCCGTTCTGCTTGAGCTCGACGACGTCTTGCTCCATCTTCAGGCCACTGACCTCGGTAATGCTCTTGATCTGGACGCCGTCGAACTCGAGACCGAATGAGTGACCGACGCCCGAGTCCATGTCTGGAAGTGGCATGGTGTCCTACCTCTCTGCTGCTTTGGAATTACTCGGACACCAGGCTGGTGCCGCCGGAGAACTGGGCTAGGCGGAAGATGACGAACTCGGCCGGTTTGACGGGTGCGACGCCGATCATGCAGACCACTTGACCCGCGTCGATCCCTTCGGAGGGATTGGTCTCGGAGTCGCACTGGACGAAGAACGCTTCGTCCGGCGTGGCTCCGAACAGCGCGCCCTTGCGCCACTCGTTGACCAGGAACGCGCTGATGGTGCGTCGCAGCCGTGCCCACAGAGCCTCGTCGTTGGGCTCGAAGACCGCCCAGTTGGTGCCATTGAGAATGGACTCCTCCAAGTAGTTGAAGAGTCGACGCACGTTGGTGTAGCGCCACGCGGGGTCGGAGGACAGAGTTCGTGCGCCCCAGATCCGGATGCCACGACCGGGGAAGGCACGCAGGCAGTTGATGCCGACGGGGTTGAGCAGGTCATGCTCGTTCTTCGTGATCTGGGTTTCCAGGCTGACTGCGCCCTGGACGACCTCATTGGCCGGGGCCTTGTGGACCCCGCGGGTGTCGTCATTGCGACCCCAGATACCGGCGACGTGCCCTGACGGCGGGATGCTGGACATCAATCCGTTGTCCGGGTTGGGCGTCTTGATCCAGGGCCAGTACAACGTGGCGTATGCCGAGTCGTAGCCAGCCTTGTCCACCCTCCACTCCAGCACCTGTTGGGCATTCAAGCCCGGTGGCGAGTCGAGGATGGCCATCCGGTCACCCATCAGCTCGCAGTGCGCGATCATGCCAAGTTGAACTGCTTGGACGGTGTCGAGGTCGATCGATCCTTGTTGGTAGGCGCTCATTAGGTCGGGGACGCAGAGCATCGTGACCGCTTCCACGGTCTCCAAGCCGCCGAAGCCGGTGCGCTCGGCCACGTCGCCGACATAGTCGTCAGTGGCGAGTTGAGCGGGGGTGGCCGCGACCGGGGCCGCTGGTGCCAGTGCGGTCTCCCCGGTGGTGGGCTTCGCCTCTGAGC
>JBASAN010000571.1:0-1570 GCA_049650625.1 Ornithinimicrobium sp. | reverse complement strand
ATCGGAGGGGACGCGCTGACCACGACCTGTTGGACCTTTGTGGTCGTCGAGATCGTGGCGCTGATACTGCTGCTGGGGCTGGAGGCACGCTCGGACCACTCGTCCCGGACCGCGGACGTGCCCTGACCCTGCGTGAGGGGGAGACTAGGAGACGGGCTTGTCAGCGGCCAGGAAGACCGACGATCCGAACGGCAGGTTGCGGCGCACCATGATCCGGGTCTCCACGGCGGAGAGTCCGAGCAGGATGCGTTCCAGGGGTGATGAGATCGATGGCAGCTCGACCTGCGTCCCGAGTGTGGGTCGAAGACGCCGCCGGGCTCGATCGGCGACGAACATGGGAAATACGCCCGCGAATCCGTAGGTCGCGCGGCGCACCACGTAGCCGGCTGCCTCCACCGCCGTCACGAGGCGGGTCTTCGTATAGCGCCGGTAGTGCCCGGCCCGGACGTCGTGGTCGCTCCAAGCCCACTGGTAGGCAGGCACCGACAGCAGCAGGCGACCCCCTGGTCGCAGCACGCGCGAGAACTCGGCCAGCACCCGAGAGTCTGGCTCACAGTGCTCGACGACGTCGAAGGCGCACACGAGGTCGAACGACTCGTCGGTGAAGGGCAGGTCCAGCGCGGACGCGCACACCCCGGCGCCGGGCCGCAGCCCGCGCGGGTCCAGGTCGACCGTGGCGTGGTGGGGAGCGCTCAACCAGGAGACGCTGGGTCCGTCCGCGCTGCCCACGTCGAGCAACCGTTCCGGGGTGCCGACGTGCTCGGCCAACGCCGCCCGTAGCAGATCCGAGCGGGCGCGGTACCACCAGTAGTCGGGCTGCTCGATGGAGGCCGATCCCGGCTGCTGAAGACTCATGACTGCGCCTGCACGGCGGAGACCAGCCCGGCGGCGACCCGGTCGGTGTCCGCCTCGGTGAGGGTGTTGTAGAACGGTAGGCGCAGCAGTCGGTCGCTGACGTCGGTCGAAACGGGGCACTCGGTGGGCCGGGCGGCGAAGCGACGACCGCCCTCGGAGTCGTGCAGCGGCACGTAGTGGAACGTGGTCTGGATGCCCTCGTCCCGCAGCTGGTGCATGACCGCAGGGCGCATGGCGGCATCGGGCAGCAACACGTAGAAGAGGTGGTATGCCGGGTCGCACCCTTCCCGGATGACGGGCAGCCGCACGCCGAGTTCGGCCGCAGGGCCGGTGAGTGCCTCGGCATACCTCTCGAAGACACCGCGGCGTCGAGCCTGGATGGACGGGGCCTGCTCGAGCTGACCCAACAGGTAGGCAGCGAGCACGTCGGACATCCCGAAGGACGAGCCGGTGTCGCGCCAGGAGTACTTGTCGACCTCTCCGCGGAAGAAGGCCTGCCGGTCGGTGCCCTTGTCGTAGAGGATCCGGGCCCGGGCGGCGTCGCTCGGCTCGTGAAGCAACCGCGCCCCACCCTCACCGCAGACGATGTTCTTCGTCTCGTGGAACGACAGGGTGGCGAAGCGACCGAAGCTCCCGAGGGGTCGCCCCTGGTAGGACCCGAACAGGGCGTGCGCAGCATCCTCGATGAGCACGATATCGGGACGGTCGGCCAGCG
>JBASAN010000570.1:0-4208 GCA_049650625.1 Ornithinimicrobium sp. | reverse complement strand
TCCTCGGGCCGCGCGGTCCACGCGGTCAACAGGTAGGCGAGCCGGAAGAAGCGGGGCGGACGCCGGCGCACGATGACGACGCCGTTCTCGTGTAGCGGCTCCCGGGCCACCGCCCGTACGTCGAGGTCCTCCTTTAGGTCGAAGAGGTAGATGTCGAGCGTGGGTTGCGTGCGCTGGGCGGCCCAGTCCCTGGTCGGTGACTCGAGACTCACCTCCGCTCCGTGCTGCTCGGCCCCGGGCTCGAGAATCGAGCGCAGCGCGGCGTCGACGTCGACGATCATGGCTCCTTCCCCTACTTCAGATGAGTCCGTGGCGCATCGCGTAGGCCACGGCGTGCGCCCGGTTGCGCAGGTGGTGTCGCATCGTGAAGTCGTGGATGATCCCCTTGATGGTGCGCTGCGAGAAGTGAAGCCGGTCGGCGATTTCGGCGGTCTCGAGGCCCTCGGAGACCAGTCTGAGGACCTCGGCCTCCCGCTCGGTGAGCCGGCCGACCCGGACCCCCGAGCCGTCGGGCGCGGCGTCGACGAGGTGCTCGAGCAGACGACTCAGCACCTCCACGGGCACCGTGCCCTCGCCCCTCACGAAGCTGCGGACGAGGTCGACGAGTCGTTCGGGCCGCGCGTCGCGGCGCCTCAGGATGGCCCGCGCGCCGGCCCCGACCGCGGCCATGGCCGAGGACTCGTCGAGCATCGTCGCGACCAGGACGACCGGCATCTCGGCACCGGTGTGCGCCTCCCGGATGCGGGCGACGGCGGGCCCGTCGACGACGTCAGCGATGAGGACGACGACGTCCACCGCTGTACCGTCCTCAGTCGAGACCACGAGGTCAGCGAACGGGCGCAGCGCCTCGGTCGCGCCCATGGCCGTGAGCGGGTCGCCGGCGTCCACCCGCAGCCTGATCCGGTCGTGTCCATCCACGAGGGCCCCCTGCCCGGTACGTCGGTCAGCCGAGTGTCGTGCACAGGCCGTCTCGTGGTCGTTGCGACGCCGTCACCGCGGCGTCGCGTTGCCGTCACCAGAACAGTGCTCCGGGTGGGTGCCACCGACGACGAGCCGGCCGTCGGGCGCCTCCACGAGGTCGAAGACGCGGACCGGACCACCGTCGGCGGGGGTGACGACCAGTTCGACCTGAGGTGGGAACGTCTTGACCAGGCCCGGCAGCACCTCGGCAGAGGCGATGGCCTCCTGCTCCGCGGCAAGCCTCGCGACCTCGATTGGCGACGGGTTCGACGCCAGGGCGACCCGGACGGCGGTCCCGACCGGGTCGGACTGCCCGCCGCGGTCAGGACCACTCGTCATTCGAAGGTCTCGGCCCAGGCCATGGGGCCGACGATGCCGTCGGCGGCGAGCCCACGAGCCTGCTGCAATTCGACGCAGGCCGCCTTCGACTTCGGCCCGTACTTGCCGTCGACAACGAGCCCGAAGCCGAGCGCGGTCATCCTTGTCTGCCACGCGGTGACGTCGGGACCCTCCGTGGTCGGGGGGTACCGCAGCAGGCGACCGGGGTACGGCGGCACCGAGCCCCCGCCGCCCGACGAGGGGACGACGGTGGCGAACTCCGTGGCCCGCGTGACGTCCTCGCCACGACACCCGTTGTCGGGACACACCACGGCTCGTCGACAGTCGCCGACTTGTACGTAGTCGGTCTCCCCGCGGACGAGGATGCCCTCCACGAGATGGCTGCCCGAGCTGAAGACCGGGGAGCCCGAGTTGCCGCCGAAGGTGTCGAGGTTCGCGACAAAGTGGGTGCTGGGTGAGTTGTCACGCACCGCGGCGTTGCCGGCGGTCTTCCTCGGCAGTCCGGATGGGTGCCCCATCACGTGGAGCGTCTCGTCGTCGGGGACCTTGCCGGATTGCCGTACCTGCAGGGGCACCCGGCCGGAAGCGGGCCGATCGATCCGGACAACGGCCCAGTCGCTGGCTCCCAGGTGGTGACCGAGCACCGCTGTCGGCCGGTACACGTCGGACGTCGGGACCGTGGTGCGGGCCGTGCTCACATCGGTCATCTCGAAGCCGAAGACAAGCACGACGTCGTCGAGGTTGCTCGCGTCGAGGCAGTGCCCGGCGGTCGCCACCACGTCCGAGGCCACCAGGAAACCGGTGCAGAACGCGATGGCGGGCTGATCTCGGAACTTCTCGGTCGGGCACAGGTTCAGCCTGGACCCCAGCGTCGGTCCGCTGATCGTGGTTGTCCCGTCGCCGTTGTCGGTGACCTGGGCGGGACGTACGAGCGCGACGGTCGCCGCACCCTCCGAGAGCAGCGTCGGGTCGGTCACCTCGAAGCTGTCCTGCCGGTCGTCCGTGCCGTAGATCGACTTCATGACCGTCGTCATCGCCGCGGCGACCTCCTCGTCGGAGGCGGCCTCCACCTCCGGGGGCGTGGCGCCGGTCGCGCTCTTCTGGCCTGAGCGCTGCCGGAGCGCGTTGAGCAGGACTTCGGGGTCGTGGTTCGTCAGGTCGTCGGCCATGGGTGCTCCTCGGTTCAGTGCCGGCCCGTGCCGGGGCACGAGACTCATGCACTGATACTTGACCACCGCGCCGCGGCCCGCCACGGTCCTGGGGTCGTCCGCGAGGACGTCCCGAGTGCCCGCACGTACGGCACTCGAGGGCTGCCCATGGGGATCGGTCGCAGTCGGGCAGACTCGCAATCGCGGCGGCGCGGCGGGGCGCCCGTGTGGCCCACCGGGCGCAAGGCACGACGTGACCGCCAGCGTCCTCAGGCTCGGGCGTTGGGCCTTGGGCGCCTTCGAGCTCATGGCGCGCTTTGGTGGCGGCCGCAGCATGCGCATCGGCGGCCCGTTTCAGCCGGGCGTTGTCGGGCCCGATGGCCGCCATCTGGCCCGCGGTGAGATCGATCGTCACCTTCGAGTCTTCGGCAACCACGCGCCACCGCCCACTAGGCCCGGCAGGCGGGCAGGCCGAGTACGCGTCTGCTCACCGTCGGCCTCACCGCCCCAAGTCTTGACCGTAGGATTAGAGGCTTGCCTCGATTGACACCCTCGTCGTTCCTACCGGTTGCTTGTACCTTCGCCGAGCAGATGGAACAGCAGGCTTCCGTAGGCGTCGGCCAACCACTGGATCTCGACGGCGTAGAGGTCCTGCACCTTCGTCTCTACGTCGTTCGTGGTCTCCTCGTCCTCGCCGGAGCCCCCGCCTTTTCCCGGTGGCGGTCTCAACTCTCCGAGCCGGGCGACGTTTGCCTCCGAGGCCGGCACGACTGCGACGAGCATCCCGACCAGCTGCCCGGCGATTCGCGCCGGTGCGGCGAACATCCACGCCCTGCCGTCCAGGTCGTCGTCCCACTCGGGCCCACCGCGGTTGTTGCGTGCGTACGCGACGGCGCGCTCACGCTGCTCCTCGCGCAACGCGGTCCCGTAGTGGACTGCCTCGAAACGCGACGTCCGAGTGCGGGTGAGCCCGACCAGCTCGCACTCCACGCCGACCAAGAATCCGCTCAAGCCCTCGAAGCCCGCCCGGAACGCTGCTGCGTCTGCCGCGGTCCCCTGGAGCGCACCATCCGGACCCGCACCGAGCAGCGCCATCCCGGTTCCCGCCTGCTGGGCGCGGTCTCCAACCCAGAGGTTCACGTCCTGACATGAGGTGGCCCTGGCGGCCGCGGCGTTTGCCAGGTTGGCGGACAGGGTCGTGACCTCGTTGGTGATCTCGCGCAACGACTCGCGCAGGTCGACGGTGTCGGAAGCGACCTTGTCCATGTCCCGCTTCATGCCGATTCCGCCGGCATCGCTGATCTCTGGCAATTCCGGGACGAGCAGCAGACCCACCGCGAGCAAGAAAAACACCGCGGGTCGGTCGGTCAGCCCAAGCGGGGAGCACACGCGCACCGCGTCGCCTGTGGCGGTGAGTTCGTCTGCGCACGAGGTCGGCACGCCTGCGACGACGAGGAAGAAGGTCGCGCCACCGACGAGCGCGAACAGCAGTACCCGGGACAACGCGCGGGCCCCGGCTAAGCGAGCAGCGCCGCCCGCGCCCGAGCCGGGACCGCTGAGGCCCTTGTCGGTTCGCGCATCGGCTGCCCTGCTCGGGTCCTGGCTCACCCTGGGATGCTACCGACGTTGGGCCGGGCCTGCGAGCGCCGAACCTAGCCGGGTCGACGTTCCAAGTCAGAATGGGCGGCGCGCCGGCGCGGTTGGGCCCAGGTGCGCGGGTGCTGGTCGACCGCTGACATGCCTCTTCCCTATGGTCAAGGA
>JBASAN010000569.1:0-2081 GCA_049650625.1 Ornithinimicrobium sp. | reverse complement strand
TTCCTCGAGTGGCGTGACCCCGCGCCCTTGCCTCTTGACGAGCTTGCGGACCACCTCGGCAAGCCCGCCTCGACGTTGACTGGCCAGGAACGCCTCGTCGCAGGCATGTTTGCTCCGTCGAACCTGCTCGACATCGTCCGCCACTTCACGCTGTTCGCCGAGGGCGGCGGTAAGCGGTACAAGATCGTTGCTCGTTACCAGCAGTACCGCGCTGTAGGGCGTGCATTGAACCGGATGCGCACAGGCAAGACTCGCGCGCTCGATGGAGAGCATGATCGACGCGGTGGCCTGATTTGGCACACCCAGGGATCCGGTAAGTCGCTCACGATGGTCTTCTTGGTTCGGGCCATGCGGTCCGACCCAGTCTTGCGTGCTTTCAAGGTTGTCATCGTTACCGACAGAACCGATCTGGAGAAGCAACTCGCCGAGACGGCAAAACTCTCGGGCGAGGTTGTCCAGCGGGCAGGGAAAGCCGCCAAACTCCGGCCCGTGCTCTCTGAGAAGGGCCCAGCACTCGTCTTCGCCATGATCCAGAAGTACCGCGACACCGACGAGATCAAGGCTGGGTCGAGCGGTCAGCCACTGGCCGGAGACGGCTCCGCCGAGGCGCTCGGCGTTCTGAACACGGACGAGTCAATCGTGCTCATGGTCGACGAAGCCCACCGCTCACAGACCTCGACGCTGCACGCCAATCTCATGGCTGCGCTCCCGAACGCCGCAAAGATCGGTTTCACGGGAACGCCGATCATGAGCGAGGGCAAAAAGAAGACGACGGCAATCTTCGGCTCGTACATCGATGAGTACACGATTCGCGACGCGGAGGCAGACGGCGCCGTGGTTCCGATTTTCTACGAGGGTCGGACTGCCAAGGGGGCCGTGGCCGGCGGCACTGACCTCGACGAGCTGTTCGAGGACATGTTCGTTGAGCACACGCCACAGGAACTGGAGAAGCTGAAGGCGCGCTATGCGACCACGGGCGCCGTGCTGGACGCGCCCAAGCTCATAGCCGCTAAGGCGCGCTCGATGATCTGGCACTACGTGACGACTGTGCTTCCTGGCGGGTTCAAGGCACAGGTGGCGGCAAACGGCCGTCTGGCCACGATCCGATACCGAGAGGCACTTCTGACGGCTCGGGATGACCTCGTCGTCGAGATCGAGGGCCTGTCCGAGAACGTCGTCTCGGGTGCTGCTGACGGCACCTTGAACATCGACAGCCTTGATAGACGCGCGCAGGGCCTCGTCCGCGCACTGCCCATGTTGGATCTGATCCGCATCCTGGACTTCGTGCCTGTCATATCGGGCGACCACAATGATGATCCGACCTGGGCGCGGTGGACGGACAAGGCCCGTCAGGACGCAGCCACCGCGGACTTCAAGAAACCCCTCGGTCCGGTAGGGGACAAGTCGAGCCCCGTCGCGTTCCTGCTCGTTCGCACGATGCTGTTGACCGGTTTCGACGCACCGAACGAACAGGTTCTCTACCTCGATCGCTTCATCCAAGACGCCGAGCTGTTGCAGGCGATTGCTCGTGTGAATCGCACGGCTCCGGGCAAGCACGCGGGTCTCCTCGTCGACTACTTCGGTGTCGGAGCCCATCTGCAGAAGGCGCTTAAGGCGTACGCCCCCGAGGATGCTGCGGACACAACGGGAGCCCTTGGCTCGATCAAGGACGAGGTTCCCAAACTCACGGATCGGCATGCTCGGACCGTGGCTGTATTTGCTCAAGCGGGTATCGACACCTTCGACACAGCCGAGGATCTAGAAGCCTGTGTTGACGTGTTGGCTGATGAGGCTCTGCGGGCGCGTTTCGGTGTTCTGTTGAAGCAGTTCCTCAGCGCCCTGGACACTGTGCTGCCACGGCCCGAGGGCCTGCCGTTCGTCCGAGACGCAAAGCGGCTCGGCATCATCCAGAAGGTGGCCAGACGTCGTTATCGCGACGATGGGCTCGGTGACTTCGATCCGTCCCTGTACGGCGAGAAGGTGCGGGCGCTCATTGACGAGCACGTCACCGCGCTGGACATCGCTACCAAGATCCCACCGGTGTCGATTACTGACCCCGACTTCCTCGCGAAGGTCAAGGG
>JBASAN010000568.1:0-12435 GCA_049650625.1 Ornithinimicrobium sp. | reverse complement strand
GAAGACCTCCCCGCTGCCCTGGACCTGAAGAAGGCGGCAGCCGATGAGGTGCTCGCCCATCCGGATCTCGGCACCAACGTCAGCGCCACCTGGGTCTTCGACTCCAAGGAAGCCGGCGCGGGGGGTGACGTCGACGAGGACATCCGCGAGGCAGAAGTGCTGATCGAGCGCGAGTATCGTCAACAGCGGTTGATCCCCGCCTTCATGGAGCCGCGCTCGACGGTGGTCGACCCCACCGGCGAGCAGTTCTGTATGTGGTCCTCGACCCAGGTGCCGCACATCTTGCGTGTGATGCTGGCTCTGACGCTCGGCGTTTCGGAGTCCAAGATCCGGGTCATCGCGCCCGACGTGGGCGGGGGCTTCGGAGGCAAGTTGCAGGTCACCCCCGAGGAGGTCATCACCTTCCTGGCTGCTCGGCACACCGGCAAGCCGTGCAAGTGGACCGAGACGCGCAGCGAGTCCCTGATCGCCGGCCACCACGGCCGCGACCAGTGGCAGAAGCTGACCTTGACGGCGACCAAGGACGGCACCGTGAAGGGCTTGAAGGTCGATCTCCTGGCTGACATGGGGGCCTACCTCGGGCTGGTCACGCCAGGCGTGCCGATCCTCGGCGCCTTCATGTACAACTCCATCTACAAGTTCTCCTCCTACCGGTTCACCTGCACCAACGTCTTCACCAACAAAACGTGGACCGACGCCTACCGAGGTGCAGGACGACCCGAGGCAACCTTCGCGATCGAGCGGCTGATGGATGACCTGGCCGACGAGCTGGGCATGGACCCGATGGAGCTGCGTCGCAAGAACTGGATCACCCACGAGGAGTTCCCGTTCGACACCGTGGCCGGGCTGCAGTACGACTCGGGCAACTACGAGGCAGCGACCGACCGGGCTGTCGAGCTGTTCGACTACGACGCGCTACGGGCCGAGCAGAAGCAGCGGCGCGAGTCCGGCGACCCGGTGCAGTTGGGCCTGGGCATCTCCACGTTCACCGAGATGTGCGGTCTCGCGCCCTCCCGAGTGCTGGGGGCGTTGAACTACGCCGCCGGCGGGTGGGAGCACGCCTCCATCCGGGTGCTGCCCACCGGCAAGGTCGAGGTCATCACCGGGGTCTCTGCGCACGGGCAAGGCCATGAGACGGCCTGGAGCCAGATCGTGGCGGACCGCCTCGGGGTCCCGTTCGACGACATCGAAGTGCTCCACGGTGACACCCAGAGCAGCCACAAGGGCTTGGACACCTACGGCTCACGCTCACTCGTGGTCGGCGGGGTCGCGGTGACCAAGGCCGCCGACAAGGTCATCGAGAGAGCCAAGCCGCTGGCTGCGCACATGCTGGAGGCCAACGAGGACGACCTCGAGTTCAGCGGAGGCCAGTTCACGGTCAAGGGGACAGACCAGGGCATCGCCCTCGGTGCGTTGGCCTTCGCCGTCTTCTCCGCCCACGACCTCCCGGACGGGATGGAGCCGAGCATCGACGCGGAGGCGACCTTCGACCCGGTGAACTTCTCCTACCCTCACGGAACCCACCTGTGCGCGATGGAGATCGATACCGAGACCGGACAGTCGACGATGCGTTCCTACGTCTGCGTGGACGACATCGGCAACGTCGTCAACCCGCTGATCGTCGAAGGTCAGGTGCACGGTGGCCTCGTGCAGGGCATCTCGCAGGCGCTCTGGGAGGAGGCCGTGTACGACGACAACGGGACCCTGGTCTCCGGGTCGTTCGTGGACTACACGTTGCCGACCACGGCCGACACGATCAACTTCGTGACCGACCGCACCACCACCCCAGCATTGAGCAACGAGCTCGGGGTCAAGGGAGTCGGCGAAGCGGGCACCATCGCCTCGACCCCGGCGGTGGTCAATGCAGTCCTCGATGCGATTCGCCAGTTCGGCGTGAAGGACATCCGGATGCCGTGCACTCCCGAGCGGGTATGGCGCGCCATCCAGGACGGTCAGGCGGGTGCAGACAGTGAGACGACCGGTGAGGCCATGCCCCACTTCGAGGAGTCGGCCGCCAACCATCAGGAACCCGGCTCCCTGGCCGGGAACGACACGGACGGAGCAACACGATGATCCCGGCGCAGTTCGAGTACGCCGCCCCGAGCTCGATCGAGGACGCCCTCGCTCTCCTGGCCGAGCACGGTGACGACGCCAAGGTGATGGGCGGTGGTCAGTCGCTGATGCCGATCCTGCGGATGAGGTTGAACGCACCGGAGATGGTGGTCGACCTGGCCAAGATCCCGGAGCTGACCGGGATCAGCGAGGAGGACGACTCCCGTGGTGGCTACGTCAGGATCGGTGCCATGGCCACGTATGCCGACGTGCTGGCCAGTGAGCTGGTGAGCGAGCACGCCGGGTTGCTGGCCAAAGCGGTCGCTGAGGTCGCCGACCCGCAGATCCGGCACCGCGGCACCGTCGGTGGAGCCCTGGTCCACGCTGATCCTGCCGGGGACGTGGGAGCGCCGATCCTGGCGCTGGAGGCTGAGATGGTCATCGTCGGGTCCGACGGCCAGGAGCGCACCGTCGCGGCGGCTGACTTCTTCGTCGACATCTTCGAGACCGCCGTCGCCGACGGCGAGCTACTGACCGCCATCCGCATCCCCAAGCACACCGGATGGGGGAGTGCCTACACCAAGTTCGTGCGGGTCTCGCATCAGTGGTCCATCGTGGCCGCCGCCGCCACCGTCCGGGCCGAGGCGGGCACGATCGCCGAGGCAAGGGTCGCGCTGACGAACATGGGCTCCACCCCGCTGCGAGCGGACAGCCTGGAGCAGGCGTTGATCGGGATGGAGGCCACGACGGAGGCGCTCCGAGAGGCGTGCGCTGCGGTCGGCGAGGGCACCAACCCACCTTCGGACCTCAACGGGGACGCCGACTACCGGCGGCACCTCGCCGGGGTGCTGACCCGTCGAGCCGTCGTCGCCGCGGCGGGGGGCTGAGCCCGTGGAGCTCGTGCACTCCTTCACCGTGCCGGCGGCCCCCGACCGCACGTGGGCGTTGTTGACCGACCTAGATCAGGTCGGGAGCTGCTTTCCCGGCGCTACCGTCACCGAAGCACATGACGACGACTTCTCCGGCACGGTGAAGGTCAAGCTCGGACCGATCGCAATGGTCTACTCGGGGTCGGGTCAGTTCGTCAGTCGCGACGATGCCGGGCATCGCGCCGTGATCGAGGCCCGCGGCAAGGACAAGCGTGGCAACGGCACCGCCGGGGCCAGCGTGAAGCTGGCGTTGAGCCCCGACGGGTCGGGCACCCGGGTCGACGTCAGCACCGACCTGGCCATCACCGGCAAGCCGGCGCAGTTCGGCCGCGGCGTGATGCAGGACGTCTCCGACAAGTTGTTGGGCCAGTTCGTCCAGTGCATCGAGGGACATCTGGGTGAGACCGAAGCACCGCCCACGGAAGCCACTCCCCAGGCATCGACCGGCGAAGACACCGAGGCAGCGACCGGCACGGAAGACGCGACGCCGCCGCCGGACCCCCCACCGGTCCGACTGCGGGCTGTGCCTGACCCGACGGATGACGCGATCGACCTTGGCAGTGCCGTCGGGCCCGCTCTGTTGAGCCAATACGGTCGGCCGCTGGCCGCGCTCGGGGGGCTGGTGGTGGGGTACCTCTTGGGTCGAGCGGGCTCACGATCGGGCCGATGAAGCTCGGTCTGCAGGTCCCCTCCTTCAGCTGGCCCGGCGCTCCGGACTCCATCGCTCCTACTCTCGCCCGAATCGCCCACGACGCTGAAGAAGCCGGGATGTCGAGCCTGTGGGTGATGGACCACTTCTTCCAGATCCCGATGGTCGGCCCGCCCGAGCTCGCCATGCTCGAGGGCTACAGCGCTCTTGCCTTCGTCGCTGCACACACCACGACCATCGAGCTGGGCACCCTGGTCACCGGGGTGACCTACCGCCATCCCGGTGTTCTGCTCAAGACCGTGACGACCCTCGACGTGTTGAGTAGGGGCCGGGCCTGGCTGGGTATCGGGGCCGCCTGGAACGAAGAGGAGCATCTCGGCCTGGGCGTTCCCTACCCAGCCCTGAAAGAACGGTTCGAGCGCCTGGAGGAGACCTTGCAGATCGCTCACCAGATGCGGTCCGGGGAGGAGACCGCATACCACGGCACTCACTACCAGCTGGATCGCCCGTTGAACTCTCCCCTGCCGTTACGCACCCCGCACCTGCCGATCATGGTGGGCGGCAGTGGCGAGCGGAAGACGCTGCGGATGGTGGCCCAGTACGCGGACGCGTGCAACATCTTCGACATGGGGCCGGAGGCTGTGAAGGCGAAGTACGACGTGCTGGATGGGCACTGCGCAGCATTGGGCCGCGACCCCAGCGAGATCGAGAGGACCGTCATCACTCGGCTCCCGCTGTCACGTGGCGGCCGCAACGACGAAGGCCAGGACGTGATGTCCGTGGCCCAGGCCGTCGACAAGCTCGGTCAGCTCGAAGAAGTCGGCACGCAGGCGGTGTTCTTCGGTATGCCCGATGCCTACGAACCGGGCGCCTTCGAGTCGGTCGCAGAGCTGGTGGATCAGGTCGCGTCCTAGGCCTTCAGACGGACCGGTGGGGCCGACAGGGGCCGAGCCCCCGCCTCGTTGACTACTCCTTGAGCCGGACCATGCCCTCCTGCGCCACACTGGCCATCAAGGTCCCGTTCTGGGCGAACATCAGCCCATGCCCGAGGCCGCGGCCGTTCTGGGCCGAGGGTGAGGCCTGACGATAGAGAATCCAGTCGTCGGCCCGTGGGGTGCGGTGGAACCACATCGCGTGGTCGAGGCTGGCCGGCCGTAGCCGCGGGTCACCCCAGACCAACCCGTGTCGGCGCAGGATGGGTTCGAGCAGGCTGAAGTCGGAGGCGTAGGCCAACACCGCAGCGTGCAGCAACGGATCCTCCGGGAGAGTCCGCGGCACCCGGAACCACACGTGCTGCTCAGCGGACTGCTCGCCGGCCTCGAGGAACAACGGCCCCTCAACGTGCTTGATCTCCACGGCCCGCCGAGCGAGCTGACGGGCCGACGGGTGGTCGATCCCCGACAGGATGTCGGCGTCGGAAGGCAAGCCGGCCGGCCCCGGCACCTGCGGCATCGCGTTCTGGTGGTCCAACCCGCCCGCTTCGTCCTGGAACGAGGTGATCATCGACAACAAGATGCGTCCGTCCTGTACCGCATGCACCCGCCGGGCGGAGAACGAGTGACCATCGCGCATCCGCTCCACCAGGAACCGGATCGGTTGTTGGTCGTTGCCGGGGCGCAGGAAGTACCCGTGCATCGAGTGGATGGCTCGGGGCCCGTGGTCGCCGGCCTCGACCGTGCGACCCGCTGCGATGACCGACTGAGCCAGCACCTGGCCCCCGAACACCCGCCCGTGGGCCTGGGGCTGGCTTCGTCCGAAGAAGACGTCGCCCTCGGATTCGCCCAGGGCCCCTCCGGCGCCGTCCGGGGATGCCACGTGGAAGGTGGTCGAACCCTCCCGGGTGAGATCGAGCACGTCGAGCAGGTCGTCGATGGGGTCCGCGAGAGTCACGGGGGCAGCCTAACGACCTCCCGGGGGTAGCCGACCTGGCAGGATGACGGTCATGTCCGTCGCACCCGATCGGTCCGTTCCGTACAGCGTCGACATCCAGATCCGGTGGTCGGACATGGACGCCTACGGCCACGTGAACAACGTGGAGTTCCTACGACTGCTGGAAGACGCTCGGGTCTATGCCTTCCGTGACTGGTTCGGTCAGGAGCGCTCGCTGCTCAACGAGGGGATCCTGGTCGCCCGCCAGGAAATCGACTACCTGGCCCCGTTGACCTTCAACTACGAGCCGGCCCGGATCGAGGTCTGGTGCTCACGGATCAGTGGGGCGTCCTTCGATGTGGCGTATGCGGTGAAGCAGGCGGGCGTCGACGTCGTCTACGCGCGTGCCGAGACGACCCTGGTGTCCTACGACCTGGCTGCCGGCCAACCGCGGCGCTTGAAGGACTCCGAGCGGGACGCGCTGGGGTCGGTGTCAGGGCCCCAGCCGGATCTGCGCAGCCGAAGGAACCGAGGATGAGCGAGCCGACGACCCGGGCGGGCGACAAGCCCGGCGAGCTGAGGTTCGCTGAGGTCGAGACGCTGCAGGACCTGAGCACGTACGTGGCGCGAGCGCGCACGTTGGACGCCGAGGGTGACATCCGGCTCCAGGCTCGCGGCACGGTGCTGGCCGCGTGGGTGCAGGTTCTGCCTGGTCAGGGGTTACTCGGTAGCGGGCTCGTGCTCGGACTCCGGGTGATGCAGCTCGACGGCGAGCATGATCTCGACGTCACGGTGCCGCTCGGTGCGGTGTCCGATCGGTTGGCGCGCCGGCAGAGCACGGGGGACGTGTCGGCGGTCCTGTCGGTGCCGCCGCTGACCGTCTCACCGGCATGGGCCGCGATCAGCCCGCCGTTGAGTGGCTGGGAGCCGTCCGGCGGTGTCGGCGACGACACCCTCCTCGCAGCCGCCGTCGAGGGCATCGAGGCTGTAGCCCAAGGCACGCCCTCCGGCGCCGGGGCCGCGGCGGTGGCCACCTTGAGGTCGCGGGTGTGGGGACGGCTGCTGCCCGTGGACCCCGACGGGGCGCAGGACGCTGCGCTGGGTATCCCGGCCGGCGCAGGTCTGGCCGCCTACGCCCTGGGGTTTGCCCAGCCGGGCCAGACGTCGCGGGTGCTCCACCGGGGCTCTTGGGTGCGCGTCAGTCTGCGCAACGGAGAGGTCCTGGCCCGCTAGCCGGGAGGCGCTGACGTGTCGGGATGGATGGCCAGAAAGAGTGAGTGCGGTGGGGCGCTGAGATCGCGGGGCCGATCGTGCATCTCCTTCAGCAGCTCGTAGAGCCGCCGGCTGAACTCATCCAGATCCTCCCTGGACATCCGTAGTCCCAGACGGGTCATCCGGAGCTGGTCTTCCGGCACGTCCTGGACCTCGGTCAGGAAGGCGTCCAACATCGAGTGCACCCCGACCGGAGCGTGGACGTACCAGGACTTGCCCGTGGCCCGATAGGGGATCTCGCGGGCGCCGCGCGCGCCACGGCGCGGATCCTCGGCGGCCAGGAAGCCTGTGTCGACCAACGTGCGCACGTGATGCAGGATCGACGCCGCGGGTTTGCCCAGGGCGTCGGCGATCTGCTTGTTGGTCAGGGGATCGTCCAGGGTCATCCGCAAGATCCGTAGCCGCAGGCCGGAGGCCAGCGCTTTGGCCTCGTCGTCGGTTGCGTCCCGGTAGGCGTAGCGGGTGTGCGGAGGCCTCTCATCCGGGGCGCGCGACGACGGCATACCTGGGAGTGTATCGGCGCGGGTATTAGTGATTGACAAAACCCAATCACTCGGAGAAGAGTGACGTCGTGGACGACCGGCGAAGGACCTTGTGGCATCACCGAGACTTTCGGCTCATCTGGGCCGGAGACACGGTCAGCGTGTTCGGCATGCAGGTCGTCGGCCTGGCTATCCCGATCATGGCCGTGCAGCTCCTCAGCGCGTCCCCGTTCCAGATGGGACTGCTGAGCGCGTTGGAGATGCTGGCCTTCCTGCTGATCTCGCTGCCGGCCGGTGCGTGGGTGGATCGATGGCGCAAGAAGCGCGTCATCGTCTTCGGCGACCTGGGACGAGCGGCGGTGTTGTTGCTCCTGCCGATGGCCTGGGCGCTCGACGCGCTGGCCATGTGGCAGCTCTATGCGGTGGCACTGGTCAGCGGGGCCATCACCGTCTTCTTCGACGTGGCCAACCAGTCCTACCTGCCAGAGATCGTCGACGGTGACCAGATCGCCGAAGGCAACGGCAAGCTGAGCGCCAGCCAACAGACGGCCGGAGTCCTCGGTCCCGCCGCGGGGGCCGCGGTGATCCGGGCTATCGGATCGCCCATGGCGGTCGCGCTGACCTCAGCGTGCATGGCGGCTTCCTCGCTCCTGGTCAGCCGGGTCGAGCACGAGGAGACACCCAAGTCACGGGAGGGCCGCCGGCCGATGCGGTCGGAAGTAGCCGAGGGCATGAGGTTCGTCGTGTCCCACCCGCTCCTGGTCCGCATCACCGCATGCACCGGACTCAGCAACTTCGCCAGCAACATCGTCTTCGCCTTGTTCGTGCTCTACGTGCTGCGCACGCTGGGCCTCAGCGAGACCACGTTGGGGCTGGTCTTCTCGGTCAGCGCTGTCGGTGGTCTGCTGGGGGCGGTCAGTGCCAGCCGAGTCGCTCGTTGGGTGGGGGAGGGACGGTCGATCCCGCTGACTGCCGTCCTCATTCCGTTGGCTGCCACCTCGACGCCCCTGGCCAGCGTGCTCGCGCCCGTGCCGACGCTGGTCATCGGCGGCTTCGTCAGCTCCTGGGCGGTGGTGGTCTACAACGTCGTGCAGGTCAGCTTCCGTCAACGGCTCTGCCCCAAGGCGCTGCTCGGTCGCATGAACGCCTCCATCCGGTTCTTGGTGTGGGGGCCGATCCCCCTGGGTGCGCTGGCCGGCGGCGTCTTGGGCAGCACGCTGGGGGTGGTGCCAGCGCTCTGGTCCGGCGTGGCGGTCATGGGTGTTGCAGCCCTACCGGTGATGCTGAGCCCGTTGCTGGGGATGGGGGATCTGCCGCGGGAGCTGGACGCACTCGCCAGCGATCCGGACGACGTCTGAGTCCTCGGATGCGAGGGTGGTGCGATGAATGAACGCAACGTCCTCGGCGGCGACCTCCAAACGTGCGGAACCGACCCCGTCACGGGGTTCTTCCGGGACGGCTGCTGCAACACCGGTCCCCAGGACCAGGGCAGCCACACCATCTGCGCGGTCGTCACGCGGGAGTTCCTGGACCACCAACGCAGTATCGGCAACGATCTGAGCACCCCCATGCCCGCATACCACTTCCCAGGTTTGCGTCCGGGCGACCGGTGGTGCGTCACGGCGCTGAACTGGGCTCGGGCGTATGCCGATGGCGCTGCGGCCCCGGTGGTGCTGGCCTCGACCCATCATGCCGTGCTCAGCGTCGTCCCGATCACGGCCTTGACCGAGCACGCCGTGGATGTGCCTGCCGACCCCGGCTCGATCGTCGACCAGTGACCGCTCAGCGGTGAACCGCGCCCGCACGGATCGCGAGTCGCCGCATCGACTGGGGCAACGTGTCGCGCGCACGGGCACGCAGTGGCCCTCTCCACACTGTGGCCAGAGGGCCCTCCAGCCACACCGAGTGCTTGAAGGTGGTGCGCGGTGTGGTCGAGAGGATCTCCCGACGCATGTGCACCACCGCCCCCGGGACCTTCGACTGGAGCTCGTTCGAACGGCCCGGGTCCACCGCGGTCACGAGGAACGTCGTCCGACGACCGTAGCGCTCGACCACCGTGACGCTGGACCCTGGCTCGAACGGTCCGTCCAGCGACGCACTGACGACCCAACCCGCCCAGTCGCTCCAGGTCGAGACGTCAGCCCAGCACGCCCACAGAGCGTCCGGCGATCCGGTGGTGGAGTCGATGTGTTCCAACCTCGGCGAGGGCTTGGGTCGGCTATCCGTGGCCACGACCCCGACTCTCGAGGTCCGTTCCCATCAGCGTCATCCGTTGGCGCGGCTTCATCTGTGGTCCTCGGACAGGCGGACCCAGACGGTGCTGTCCCGGCGCAACTGGTCGTCCACCATGGAGTGGCTGGACAGCAGCACCTCGGCGTTCTCCGGCAACGGCACCGGAGCATCACCGAAGTTCGTCAACACCCCGATGGTGGCGCGATCCGGTCCGGTGTTGGTGAAGGCCACCACGTCGTCGTCGTAGCCCTCCATCCAGTTCAGCGTCCCGACCCCGAGATCGTGATCACGACGCAGTCGCAGCCCGGTGCGGTACAGCTCCAGCGTCGATCCGTCCACGCCGACCTGGCGGTCTGCGGCCAGCGCACCGTAGATCTCCGGCTGCGGCAGCCAGGTCCGCGCCGACTCGCCGAACCCATATGCCGTCGAGCCGGCAGCCCACGGCATCGGTATGCGGCAACCGTCGCGCCCACGCTCGCTGTGCTCGCTGCGCTCCCACGTCGGGTCCTGCCGCTCATCGTCGGGGATGGCGGTGTGCTCGGGCAGACCAAGCTCCTCACCCTGGTAGACGTAGGCCGAACCGGGTAGCGAGAGCATCAACATCGAACCGGCTCGGGCTCGACGCAGACCCAGCATGCCGTTGGGCTGCGGGTCACTCATGCCGATGCCGTTGGGGCGCTTCTCGCCGACCGTCAAGCCGTAGCGCGACGCGTGGCGCACGACGTCGTGGTTGGACAACACCCATGTGCTGGGGGCGCCCACGTCATGCGCGACGCTCAGCGAGGTCGTGATGACCTCACGCATCTCCTGGGGTGACCACGGGCACTCCAGGAAGGCGAAGTTGAAGGCCTGGTGCATCTCATCGGGCCGGGTGTACGAAGCGGCTCGGGAGATCGGCTGAACCCAGGCCTCGGCGACCAGGATGCGATCCTGGTCGGGGTGGCCGTCCGGGTTGTACCCATCGAGCACCGAACGCCATCCACGGTAGATCTCATGCACCCCGTCCCGGTCCCACATGGGGTTGTCGATGCTCTCGTCGGCCTGGAAGGCCACACCGTCTACGGGCGGCGTGAAGTCGGGCAGGCCTTCGGTCTTGACCAGGCCGTGGGCGACATCCACGCGGAACCCGTCCACTCCGCGGTCGAGCCAGTACCGGAGCACGTCGTGGAACATCTCGCGCACTTCGGGATTCTGCCAGTTCAGGTCGGGTTGCTTGATGTCGAACAGGTGCAGGTACCACTGACCAAGGGATCCGTCCGGTTCGGTAACGCGCTCCCAGGCGGACCCTCCGAACACCGCGCGCCAGTTGTTCGGAGGCTCTTCCCCGTGCTCGCCCCGGCCGTCGCGGAACATGTAGCGCTCGCGTTCGGCTGACCCCGGCTCGGCAGCCAGAGCGGCCTCGAACCACCGGTGCTCGTCGCTGGTGTGGTTGGGCACCAAGTCGACGATGACCCGCAGGCCAAGGTCGTGAGCGGTGCGGATGAGCGTGTCGGCGTCCTCGAGGTCGCCGAAAAGAGGGTCGATCTGGTGGTAGTCGGCGACGTCGTATCCGGCGTCGGCCATGGGCGAGACGTAGAACGGACTGATCCAGATGGCGTCGACACCCAGGTCACGCAGGTAGGGCAACCGGCTGATGATGCCCGGCAGATCCCCGATGCCGTCGGCGTTGCCGTCAGCCCACGACCGCGGGTAGATCTGGTAGATGACGGCGTGCCGCCACCAGGCGGTCTCCTCGGTGCTCGCAGTTCGTGTGTGTGCGGTGGTGGAGGCAGCTGTGGGCGAAGTCACCCTGCGTATCCTGCCCGAATCGGCATCTCAGATCGAATGCGGTGAGCTCATTCCTCGAAGGAGTTCACCATGAAGTTCGCTGCGTGATTCATATACCCGCGCATCAGCTCGTCGTCCATCGGTGCCAGGCCGATGCTGTCGATGGCAGCATTCATGTGGGTCAGCCAACGGTCTCGCATGCTGGGGGTCACGGGGAAGGGCGCGTGCCTCATCCGAAGCCGCGGATGCCCTCGTTGCTCGCTGTAGGTCTTGGGCCCGCCCCAGTACTGTTCCAGGAACATCAGGAGTCGGTGCTCGGCGGGGCGCAGGTCGTCCTCGGGGTAGAGGGCACGCAGCGCAGGGTCGCCGGCGACGCCACGGTAGAACTCGGCCACGAGCGCCTGGAACGTCGCGTGACCGCCTACGCGCTCGTAGTAGGTTTCGGGCTCCTGCACAGCATCGGCTTGCTCACTCACCGGTTCAGTGTGTCATCGTCCGGTTGCGCCTCCAGCACCTCGATGCGCAGCGAACCGGGGTCGTAGTCCTGAGCCAGGATCTCCACGGTCGTGGGGCCGTCGGAGACCGCGAAAGGCAGCGGGACAGTCCAGCGGGCGGGCCGAGTGGTCCATGAGGTCCACCATCCGTCGCGGTACATCAGGGGTGAGGCGACACGACCCGCCACGCTGGGGACGGAGAACGATCCGTCCAGCACCTGAGCGTCGTCCGCACTGGCGTCGCTCAGGACCCGAGCGCGCAAGCGCCCTCGGCCCTCGGTGGCCACGCTGAGCAACGCCTCGCTATCCAGATCGGCGGCGAGTCGGACGGTGTCCTGCTCGTCGAGGTCCTCCTGGGTGACGGAGTCGCGCACGACCCACGTCGTGGTGTCGGCGCTATCCAGGCCGAGCCCCACGAGATCACCTTCGTCCGGCACCGGGCGCAGGTTGAGAGGCAGGGTGGATGGCTGGTCGAGGGCTGTAAAGGGGAAGGCCGCGTACGAGACCTCGGCGTATGCGGCCACCGGAAGGCTGATCTCGTCAGCGGTCTTCGGCGCGGTCAGTGTGACGCGCGAGGAGCCGGTGCGCGGGTTGGTCGCGTTCTGAGTCGGGAGCACCGGGTCGGCCCATTCGCTGCGGTAGCTGGCGCAGGGGATGAGGGCATTGCGCTGCGAGGTGTGCAAGGTCAC
>JBASAN010000567.1:0-6935 GCA_049650625.1 Ornithinimicrobium sp. | reverse complement strand
CCGACCGGCTCACCACAGCGAGCGCCTCGACGTCGGGGACTGCAGCAGATCAGGGGTCGACCGGGGTGGGTGCAGCTGCACGCACTCGAACCCCGGGCCTTGTGATCCGCGGTGACCGTCCGCCAGCGATGCCGGGCGACGATCTGCTTCCGGCGCCTTCCCCAGTGATACGAGGAGAACCGATCTGCGCGCCTGTAGGGATTCGAACCCCAAACCTTCTGATCCGTAGCGAGGGTCCGGGGTGTCTGCTGCCGTCCCGGCGCACCTGCGGACGACAGCATATTCTCACCAAAGTAGCAGGTCAGCGGGCTAACGGGCGCCTGTCTTCAAGTGACGTTCCCAGTCAGCCGCAGTCGCTCAAAGCCTCTCCCGGGGACCAATCTGAGCCGAATTTGAGCCGGAAAAAGGGGACGGCTCGCCTCCGTCGGCAATGGGCCGGGTAGGACGCCCTCACACGGCTCCGTGAACGCTCCGGGCTCGTCACTGCGGCTGGGTGGCCTCACATTCGACTGGGTCAATTGACCGACGGCGGTCTGGCGGGGCGCCTGGAGGTCGTCTGACTCCGGTCGACGGTCGCGATCCGCAACTCGTTTCCGGGAGACATGGGTGGTAGCTGAGGACATCCCGGGAAGGTGCAGGTCAATTCAGGCCGAGGAGCTTCGCAGCGTTGGCTTTCATGATGAGCGGTTTGGCCTCGTCCTTGACCGGGAGGTCGGCGAAGGACTGGGTCCATCGGTCCGGCGTGAGGACCGGGAAGTCGGAACCGAAGAGGACCTTGTGGCGCAGCAGCGTGCTGATCTGCCGCACGAGCTGGGGCGGCAGGTACTTCGGGAGCCACCCCGAGAGGTCCATGAAGACGTTGGCCTTGTGGGTTGCGACCGACATCGCCGCATCGGCCCACGGCACACCCGGGTGGGCCATGACGATCTGCAGAGCCGGGAAGTCAGCTGCAACGTCGTCGAGGAGCATGGGATCGGAGTAGCGGAGCTTGATCCCCCTTCCGCCGGGCAAGCCGGCGCCGATCCCTGTCTGGCCGGTGTGGAACAGCACGATGGCACCGAGCTCCTGCATCGCTTCGTAGAGCGGGTAGCAGGCCTCGTCGTTCGGGGTGAACCCCTGCAGGCTCGGGTGGAGCTTCAACCCCTTCACTCCGTGCTCGGTGACGAGCCGGCGAGCACGCTCGACGGCCTCGGCTCCCTTGCGGGGGTCGACAGATCCGAACGGGATCAATACGTCGTTGTTGCGGGCGGCGCCCTCGGCGATGTCCGCGCTCGACAGCGGGGGGTGACCTGTGGCGGACTCTGAGTCGACGGTGAAGACGACGGCCGCCATGTGGCGTTCGCGGTAGTGGTCGGCGATGTCGTCGATGGTCGGCGTGCGCATCTGGTCGGCCTTGAAGTAGGCAGCGGACGCGTCCATGAGCTCGTCGTCGAGGGAGAAGTGCCCGTGCTGGTCGGCCTCCACGTGGGTGTGGAAGTCGATGGCGACGATGGCCTCGAGGTCGATGGCCGGTTCGTAGCGGGTGGTCATGTCGGAGCCTTTCGGGGAGGGGGAAGGGTCAGCGCTGACGGCGCTGTGCCTCGACGACGATGGCGTCCAGCGAGGTGGGATCGGCGAGCACGTCGAGAGTCACCGCGTCCTCGAGGGTCTTGCCCTGGAGCAGGCGTTTCACGGGGAGCTCCAGCTTCTTCCCGGTGCGGTTCTTGGGGATGACAGGGACCTCGAGGACGGTGTCCGGCAGGTGCCGCGGTGACAGCTGGCTGCGCAGCTCCCGTGCGATGGCGGCGCGCAGCTCGGCCAGTGGCGGCGCCGACGCGCTCCGCGCGATGAGCACCAGCAGCTCGCCGTTGCCCCCTTCCGGGTCCTCGAGATGGACGACGAGGCTGTCCTCGACGCCGTCGACCTCCTCGATCACGCGGTAGAACTCAGACGTCCCGAGCCGGACTCCTCCGCGGTTCAGCGTGGCGTCGGAACGCCCGGCGATCACGCACGTGCCGTCGTCGTCGAAGCTGACCCAGTCGCCGTGCCTCCACACCCCGGGGTATTCATCGAAGTAGGCGGCGCGATAGCGCGATCCGTCTGCGTCGCCCCAGAATCCGACGGGCATCGAGGGCATCGGCGAGAGGATGACCAGCTCACCCAGCTCGCCGACGACGGGGTGACCGCCGGGGTCGTAGGCGTGCGCGTCGACGCCCAGGCACGCCCCGGAGATGCGGCCGCTCCGCACGGGTTGCAGCGGCCCGCCCTGCACGATCCCCGTGCAGACGTCGGTCCCGCCGCTGCCGACGTTGAGCAGCACCGTGGGGCCGAACTGGTCCCGGACCCAGGCGTAACCCTCGGCGGGCAGGGGGCTGCCGGCGGCACCGATCTGCTTGATCCTGCTGAGGTCGAACGCCTCGGCGGGTCGGAGGCCCTCGTTGCGGCTGGCCATCAGGAACCCGGGGCTCGCGCCCATCACCGTGGTGCAGGTCTCTGCGGCCAGCTGCCACTGGTTCTGCAGGTCGGGGTACATGGGGTTGCCGTCGATCATCACGATCGAGGCCCTGACCAGCAGTGCGGAGATCAGGGAGTTCCACATCATCCAGGCGGTGGTGGTGAACCACATGAGCCGGTCGTCCGGCCCGAGGTCCCAGCTCAGCGCGTGGTTCTTGAGGTGCTCGAGCAGGATCCCGCCGTGGCCGTGGACGATGGGCTTCGGCTTGCCGGTGGTCCCCGACGAGAACAACACGTAGAGCGGGTGGTCGAAGGGCACCGGCTCGTACGACGGCGGCTCCGCGCCTGCCGGGTTCGTGAGGTCGGACCATGCGACCGTGTCGGCCAACGGTCGCTCGCCGTACGGCACGTGGACGACATGGCGCAGGGTCGAAATACCGGCACGGATCGTTGCGACCTCGTCGACCCGGTCGATGTCCTTCTGGCCGTAGCGGTACCCGCTCACGGCCAGCAGCACGTCCGGTTCGATCTGCGCGAACCGGTCGATGACGCTAGTGGGACCAAACTCAGGTGCGCAGCTCGCCCAGATGGCACCCAGGCTTGCGGTCGCTAGGAATGCGACCAGGGTCTCGGGGATGTTGGGGAGGTAGGCGACGACCCGATCGCCGCGCTGGACCCCGAGCCTCGTGAGGCCGGCTCTCGCGGCGGCGACCTGGTCGCGCAGCTCGCCGAAGGTGATCGAGGTGGTGTCCCTCGTCTGCGAGTACGCGACGATCGCCACGTCAGCGTCTCGAGAGGTGTCGGACAGCAGGTGACGCGCGTAGTTAAGGGTCGCGCCCTGGAACCACTGGACACCGGGCATCGCGGCATCCTCGTCGAGCGCGCTGTCGAAGGGCGTGTCGCTCTTGACCGCGAAGTAGTCCCAGACCGCTGTCCAGAAGCCGTCCTGGTCCTGGACCGACCACTGCCACAGCTGGTCCCAATCGTCGAAGGAGCGGTCCCGTTCCTCGGCCATCCAGGTGACGAAGCGACCGATCTGGGTGCCCGTCCGCCAGTGCTCCGAGGGCGTCCAGACGACGTCCGTGCCACGGCTGCCCGGTGTCGTCTCCGTCATGCGGCCGGTCCCCGCCCGGCGGCTCGGTCGGCCAGCCTGATCTGCTCGACGAGCTCGGCGAGCCGGTCGACGATCAGGTGCGGCGCCCGGTCTGCTTCTCGCGCCGCGGCATCGTCCCGCCCGTGCATGCCGGTCGTTACGAGCACCCCGATCGCTCCCGCCGCCAGTGCCATGTCGACCTCGAGGTTGAGGTCGTCGCCGGCGACGAGGACGTGGCGCGGCGCCGTCCCGAGCCGTCGCGCCGCGATGTCCATGGCTGCGGCTGACGGTTTCCCCACCACCTCGTAGTCGACCCCGCTGACGTACTTGAGACCGGCGGCGATGAAGCCACCGACGCCGGCTTGTGCCTTGGTCGCCGAGGCGAACCTGCGCGCGTCGCTGGTGACGAGGACTGGAGCCCCGTTCCACACGGCCTCGCACGCGCTCTGCAGCTTCGTCCGGTCGAAGGCGACGTCCCAGCCGACGATGACGGCGACTGCTTCCGTGGGACGATCCAGGTCCGTACGCTCGATCCCGGCCGCATCGAGGACGTCGGTGAGTCCCGGGCCGCCGAACGCCAGGACGGGCCCGTGGCCGTATCGGCTGAGGATGACCTCGGCAGCCACGACAGAGGGCGTCAGCACGTCGTCGACGCCGAGCTGGAAACCCATCGCCGTCAGCGATGCCGCGATGTCCGCGGGGACCTGGCTCGACGCGTTGGTGAAGACGACGGACGTCCGACCGGACGCACGGATCGCCTCGATCGCCTCGACGGCCCCAGGAAGGGGCGCGCCGCCGTGGCCTCCTGGTAGGTCGGACAGGACCAGGGCCCCGTCGATGTCGAAGACGACGCCTTCGACTGCGGAGAGCCGCACCATCAGGTCGGTCGCGGTGCGGGCGGAGGTCGTCATGCGGGTGCTCCTGGATCGTCGGTGCGGTTCAGAGTGATGCGGGCCTGGCCGAGCGACACGTCCAGGTGCTGCCACCTCGGCAGCTTGGTGGCAGCGGTGATGAAGTCGGCGACGGACAGCCGTCCCCCTGGTGTGTCCGGGTGCCACTGCGGTGCCGGCCCGGCCGCACGCATCGCGTCGAACTGGTCGGCTGGCAGTACCGTGCGCAGCAGTGCCTCCTCGTCGTCGACCTCGTGTCCGACCGAGGACTCGACGGCCTGCCTGACCTGGTCTCGTGTCGGCTCGGAGAGGGGTACGTCGAGCTCCTTGGTCCGAGGTGACGCCGCCGCTCGCTCGAGCACCTCGGGCGCGATCGCTCCGACCGGGGTGCCGAAGTGGCCGAGGACGAAGCGGAGGATCTCGTCGGGCATGCGAGACCAGCGGGGTTCGCCGCTTTTGTGGGAGATGACGTTCATGACGGCCTGGCTCCCGACGAACTGGCTGTAGGGCGTCACCATGATCGGGTAGCCCAGCGCGGCGCGCACGTGGCTGACCTCCTCGAGCACCTTGGGGAGCAGGTCGATGTGCCCGATCTCGTTGAGCTGGCGTCGTAGCGTGCCCATCATGCCGCCGGGGATCTGGTGCCGTTGGTAGGACAGGTCGAGCTCGGTGGGGTGCCCCGGCTCCAGGCCCTGGCTGCGGGCGATGACGCCGATGATGCGCTCGGCCTCCTCGAGCGGGGCGAGGTCGATGTCGACGTCGATGTCCACCGCAGCGAGGTTGCGCACCAGCGAGGTGACCGACGGTTGGCTGGTGCCGTTGGCCAGGGCCCCGGTGGCGGTGTGCAGCACGTCGATGCCGCACTGAGCTGCGACAACGTACACCTCCGGTGCGAGCCCGGTGGTGCAGTGGCTGTGGAGCTCGAGCGAGACGGCGCCGACGGCGTGCCGCAGCTCGGGGATCAGGGTCCTCGTGCGGTCGGGGGTGAGGAGGCCGCCGGGGTCCTTGAGGTAGACCGCGTCGACCAGCGGATCGGCGGCCAGGATCTTTGCGGCGCTGGCGTAGAGGCCGTCGTCGTGCACCGGCGACTCGGTGAAGGTCACCGCTGCCACGACCTGCTCGATGCCCTCCTCCTTGGCCAGACGAGCCACGGCGAGGGCGGCGCCCGTGTCATTCATCGGCTCGGCGATCTGCAGGCGTCGGAGACCCGCCTCGGCCAGGGCACGCATCGACATCCGCATGACCGACTCGGGCGAGCGGTCCCAGGACATGAAGCGCATGCCCGTCGTGATGAGTGAGAGGGGGGTGGTGGGGGTGACCGCTCGCATGCGGGCGATGCGCTCCCACGGGTCTTCCTTGTGCCAACGCACCCCGACGGACAGGTGGGTCGACGACGTGAAGTCCAAGGCGACGAAACCGGCGGCCTCCAGGTGGGGGCCCAGGGCCTCGACCATGCCGGTGGTGAGCCCTGCTGCGCCCCATAAGCTCTGGTTGCCGTCTCGCGTGCTGGTGTCGACGAGTCGGACGGTGTGCGTCGCGCTCACGAGGATGCTCCTGCCAGTTCGGGTCGGGGTGGCTCGCTGGCCTCGCCTTGCGGCGGCCAGGCGGTGTCGAGCCACTCGGTCGTGACTCCACCAGCGACGAAGTCGGGGTGGTTGAGGACGTGGGTGTGGACCTCCGCGGAGGTCGTCACCCCGTCGATCCGGGTGTTGCGGACGGCGGCCTTCATGGCTGCGATCGCGGCGTCCCGGTCGTGCGAGCGGACGATCAGCTTGGCCAGCAGGCTGTCGTAGAAGGGCGGGAACAAGTAGCCGTCGTAGACATGCGTGTCGACGCGGACGCCGCTGCCACGGGGGAACTCGGCGCTGCGGATCCGTCCCGGCGACGGCCGGAACGAGTCACGCGGATCCTCTGCGGTGAGCCGGCACTCGATGACGTGCACGGCTGGCTGGGGCGGGCACCGGGGCAGCTGGTGGGGCAGGCCCGCGGCCAGCAGCAGCTGCGCCGCGACCAGATCGACGCCGAAAGCCTCCTCCGTGACCGGGTGCTCGACCTGGATGCGTCCGTTGACCTCCAGGAAGACCACCGTCGCGGGATCCGAGGTGTCCTGCGTGTCGACCAGGAATTCGGCGGTCCCGGCGCCGCTGTAGGTCAGGAAACGGCCGAGCTTGGCTGCGCTGTCGTGGAGCAAGGTGCGCGTCGCGGGCGACAGGCCAGGCGCGGGGCACTCCTCGATGACCTTCTGGTGTCGCCGCTGGACCGAGCAGTCACGGTCCCCGACGATGATCACCTCGCCCTCGCCGTCGCCGAAGATCTGGACCTCGACGTGGCGCGCGGACCCGTAGAATTTTTCGACGTACAGCGCACCGTCCCCGAACCCGGCGCGCGCCTCGGACGCCGCAACGTCGAAGAGCCGCTCGACGTCGGCGGCGTCCTCGACGAGGTGGACGCCACGCCCTCCGCCGCCGTGCACTGCCTTCAGGAAGACGGGGTAACCGACCCTGCCGGCCGCCTCGACC
>JBASAN010000566.1:0-3133 GCA_049650625.1 Ornithinimicrobium sp. | reverse complement strand
CGCCTACCTCCCGAACCAGCAGCCCGGGCAGCGTTACGGCTACCGCATGCACGGGCCCTTCGACCCGGCGTCCGGCCACCGGTGCAACCCGAACAAGCTGCTGCTGGACCCCTACGCCAAGGCGATCGAGGGCCAGACCGACGGCCACCAGTCCACCTTCGGGTACACCTTCGGCGACCCCACCTCATACAACGAAGAGGACTCGGCCAAGCACACCATGCACTCCGTGGTGGTGAATCCGTTCTTCGACTGGGGACACGACCGCCCGCCGCGGCACGAGTACCACGACACAGTCATCTACGAGGCCCACGTCAAGGGCCTGACGATGACCCACCCCGAGGTCCCCGACGAGATCCGCGGCACGTATGCCGGTCTCGCTCACCCCGCGATCATCGAGCACCTCACCAGCCTCGGGGTCACCGCGGTCGAGCTCTTGCCGGTCCACCAGTTCGTGCAGGACACCCACCTCGTGGACCAGGGACTGTCGAACTACTGGGGCTACAACACGATCGGGTTTCTCGCCCCGCACAACGAGTACGCGGCCTACGGCCAGCGCGGCCAGCAGGTGCCCGAGTTCAAGGCGATGGTCAAGGCGCTGCACGACGCCGACATCGAGGTCATCCTGGACGTGGTCTACAACCACACGGCCGAGGGCAACCACATGGGGCCGACCCTGGCCTACCGCGGGATCGACAACGCCTCCTACTACCGTCTCGTAGAGAGCGCCAAGTCCCACTACTACGACACCACCGGCACGGGCAACAGCCTGCTGATGCGCAGCCCGCACGTGCTGCAGTTGATCATGGACTCGTTGCGCTACTGGGTCACCGAGATGCACGTCGACGGCTTCCGCTTCGACCTCGCCGCGACCCTGGCCCGCCAGTTCCACGAGGTCGACAAGCTGTCAGCCTTCTTCGACATCATCCAGCAGGATCCGATCATCTCGCAGGTCAAGCTGATCGCTGAGCCCTGGGACCTCGGTGATGGTGGCTACCAGGTCGGGAACTTCCCACCACTGTGGACCGAGTGGAACGGGAAGTATCGCGACACCGTCCGCGACTTCTGGCGCGGTGAACCCTCGACGCTCGGAGAGTTCGCCTCCCGGCTGACCGGCTCCTCCGACCTCTACGAGCACTCAGGGCGTCGCCCGTACGCCTCGATCAACTTCGTGACCGCCCACGACGGGTTCACGATCCGCGACCTGGTGTCTTACAACGACAAGCACAATGACGCCAACGGTGAGGGCGGTAACGACGGCGAGAGCCACAACCGGTCCTGGAACTGCGGGGTCGAAGGGCCTACCGACGACCCCGAGATCAGCGCGCTGCGACTGCGTCAGCAGAAGAACTACCTCGCCACCCTGCTGCTCAGCCAGGGGGTACCGATGATCCTGCACGGTGACGAGCTGGGCCGTACGCAGCAGGGCAACAACAACGTCTACTGCCAGGACAACGAGCTCGCTTGGGTCGACTGGGACCTCGAGGAGTCGCAACAGGACCTACTCGAGTTCACCAGCACGCTGGTCGCGTTGCGACGGGAGCACCCCGTCTTCCGACGGCGTCGGTTCTTCGCCGGGGACGCCGACCACGGTGGTGAAAGCGACCTTGGCGACATCGTCTGGTACGGCCCGTCCGGCGTCGAGATGGACCAGGATGCCTGGCACAACTCGCGTCGCAGTTCGTTGATGGTGTTCCTCAACGGGCAGGCGATCCCGACCATGGACGCTCGTGGCCGCCCCGTCGTCGACGACCACTTCCTCCTACTGTTCAACGCCTGGCACGAGCCGGTCGACTTCACCATCCCCGGGGGTATCGACGCTCAGGAGTGGTCGATCGTCTTCGACACCAGCCGGACGCTGGGGGAAGACGAGGACCCGTGGGAGACAGGCTCGACCAATACGCTGCAGGCGCGCTCGGCCGTCGTGCTGATGGGGACGCCGACCCAGCAGGACTAGGGAGTTTGCAGGTCTAACTCTTGGCCAGCCGAGCGCGCTCGACTTCGACGTTGAAGTCCGCCGCCGGCCACTTCGGGTCGAGACGCTGCAGGTGCTCCAGGAGGAGCTGCTGGACGGCGAGCCGCGCGTACCACTTACGGTCCGCGGGCACGACGAACCAGGGGGCGTACGCGGTGGAGCACCGCTCGAGTGCCACCTGGTACGCCTCCTGGTATGCCGACCAGTGGCCACGCTCGGTGACGTCGCCGGGGTTGTACTTCCAGTGCTTGTCGGGGCGGTCCAACCGCTCGGCCAGTCGTTCCTTCTGCTCGGCCTTGGAGATGTGCATCATCACCTTGATGACGGTCGTGCCCTCCTCCACCAGCTTCTCCTCGAAGGTGTTGATCGTGGCGTAGCGGCGCTTCCACTGCGACTCAGGCACGAGGTCGTGCACACGGGCGATGAGGACGTCCTCGTAGTGCGAGCGGTCGAAGACCCCGATCATTCCCGGGTCGGGCAGAGCCTGACGGATACGCCACAGGAACGGGTGTTTCAGCTCTTCGGCGGTCGGTGCCTTGAAGGCCGTGATCTGCACCCCCTGCGGGTCGACCATGCCCACGACGTGGCGCATGATGCCGCCTTTGCCCGCAGTGTCCAGGCCTTGGATAACCAGCAGGATGCGCCCCTGTCCCCCACTGCGCCCCGCGGCATACAACCGCTCCTGCAGGGCGTCGACCTTGTCGTTGGTCTGGGCCAGCAGCTTCTCGCCGTCCTTCTTCTTGCCCGAGAAGGCCGGCGTCTCACGGGCGCTGAGCTCCGACAGCGCAAACCCTCCCCCAACCTTCAGGGCGTCGCTGAACGGCGTGGTGGACGGTTGCTTCTTCGCGGTCTTCTTCTTCTTGCCCATCAGGTCATCGTGGCACAGGGTCGTGCTGTCCGCCTGCGGCAGGACTGGACGCCACATGAGGTCCCGAGGGCCGCAGGAAGTCCGCCACCAGGGCCTCCCACCGCTGCGGGTCGATGTTCCATTCGCGGCAGTGCAGGGCGTCCTGCCACAGCGCGAGCTGCACGAGGTCGGGGCGCGCGGCTGCCAGGGCCTTCGAGGGGCCGTAGGGCACCACATCGTCAGCGACGGAGTGGATCAGCAGGATCGGGTGCCGCAGCTCAGCGGCCCGCGACACCCAGTTCGTGACAGCGATA
>JBASAN010000565.1:0-5347 GCA_049650625.1 Ornithinimicrobium sp. | reverse complement strand
CCTGAAGCAGCTGGACGATGACCACAAGCGGATCGCGCGGAGGCGTCAGCACGACTCGATCGACGCGGCGCTGACCGACCTCTCGTCGGTCTATCGGGATGCGTTGGTGCTGGGCACCGGCGCGCGGATCGAACCGGTCAATGCGAGCGAGCTGGACACCGTGCGCTCTGTGGCCCGAGCGATGCGGCCCGAGGAGCTGCTCGGCGCCCTGGAGTCCATCAACCTCGCCCGCGCACGACTGATCGCCAACGGTGCGCCCCTGTTGGTCCTCGAAGCGATGATGATTGCATTGACCCTGCCGCGTGCTGCAATGGGCGCCTCGGTATGACTCGACGGAAGGACGGCGCGGTGCGCGCAGGCTGGCTACACACGGATCGTCGCAAGGCAGCTCCTCGGGGGGCGGTCGTGGCGACGCTGGCCTCGCTCCTGGCTCTCTCGGCCTGCGACTCCTCTCCCTCCACCCAGACCCCTGACGCCTCGGCTGACGGCGAGCAGAGCACCGCGACGGGGGAGGCCGGAGCGTCGCAGACGGGTGGGCCCACCGACGCCGGCGACGTGCCCGAGGACCTGGTGGACTTCTACGGCCAGGAGATCGACTGGACGGACTGCGAGGGCGGCGAGTGCGGACGGCTGACCGTGCCGATCGACTACGCCGACCCGCAGGGAGGGTCGATCGAGCTGGCGTTGATCAAGGTGCCGGCAGCGCAGACGGATGACCGGCAAGGCAGCCTTCTGGTCAACCCCGGAGGCCCGGGCGCCTCCGGAGTGGAGTACGCCCGTCTGGGCAGCCTGGTCGTGTCGCCCAAGGTCGCCGACCAGTACGACATCGTGGGTTTCGACCCTCGTGGCGTGGCCGAGTCGGCGCCGGTGATGTGCTTCGACGACGCCCAGATGGACGACTGGCTCGGTTCTGACCCGAGCCCGGACACGCCCGAGGAAGAGACGGCCAGCGAGCAGCTCGGCGAGGACTTCGCGCAGGCGTGTGAAGAGGCCGCCCCCGATCTGCTGGGCCACGTGTCCACGGTGGAGGCAGCCCGCGACATGGACATCCTGCGAGCGGTCCTGGGGGAGTCTGAGCTGGACTACCTGGGGGCCTCCTACGGCACCTTCCTCGGCGCCACGTACGCCGAGCTGTTCCCGGACAAGGTCGGCAGACTCGTGCTCGACGGAGCAGTGGCGCCGGAGCTCACGGGGCTGGAGATGGGCTTGGGACAGGCGGCTGGCTTCGAGCAGGCCACGCGCTCCTACGTCCAGGACTGCATCGACCAAGGTGACTGTCCGCTCGGAGACGATGTCGACGCCGGTATGGAGCGGATCACCGAGTTCCTCAACGAGGTCGACCAGGAGCCGTTGAGCGTCGACGGTGACGCGAACACCGAGCTCACCGAGGGCTGGGCCCTGCTGGGAATCATCGTCGCGATGTACGACGAATCCGCCTGGGGCGTGCTGACGCAGGCCTTGGAGCGTGCCTTCGACGGCGACGGCACCATGCTTCAGTTCCTGGCCAACATCTATGCCGACCGCGACTCCGAAGGCAACTACACGGGCAACGGCAACCAAGCCATCTACGCCGTCAACTGCCTCGACCGTCCGATGGTGGAGTCCGACCTCAGTGAAGAGGAGATCGTCGCCCAGTTCGAGGAGGTGGCTCCCACGTTCGGTCGCTATCTCGCGGGCGACGGGGCGTGCGAGTACTGGCCCGAAGAGGCCGCCGAGACTCTCGACAACTACGACGCGGCCGGGGCGGCGCCGATCCTGGTCATCGGCACCACCGGTGACCCGGCGACACCTTACGAATGGGCCGAGATCCTGGCCGACACGCTGGAGTCTGGAGTGCTGCTGTCCTACGACGGCGAAGGTCACACGGCCTACGGTCGTTCCAACAACTGTATCGACGACACCGTCGACGCTTACCTGTTGGAAGGCACCGTGCCTCAGGACGGCAAGGAGTGCTGAGGCGATTCGCTTGGTATGCCGCCCGTCGGATACCCTCTGCACGCACCTCTGGTGCGTGCCGCCTTAGCTCAGTCGGCTAGAGCGATTCACTCGTAATGAATAGGTCACCGGTTCGACTCCGGTAGGCGGCTCCACACCTTCAGCCACGCCCCTCGATCACGGTCGAGGGGCGTGGCTTTCCGGTGCACCCCGAGTTGGCTGGGCGCAGGTCGTCTCAGCTCGTGCACGGTGCCGTGCCGTACTCACACCGACAGCGCGACCACGGCGATCAGGACGCTGATCTCGACTGCGATGGTGGCTGCCCCCAGGCAGTCTCCGGTGATCCCGCCGAAGGTCCGGCGAAACCACAGTCCGGCCAGGGTCGTGACCGCGAGGGCCACCGGCACGGCAAGCAGGGCACTCGGCCCGTCGAGGATGGCCACGGGCACCATACAGATCCCCGCTACGGCTGTGGAGCGCAGCAACTGAGCGCCGGTGACCCCCTGTGCGGTCGACGTGTTGGCCCCCTCCGTGCGGGCGGACGGCAGCCACGCCATCAAAAGCACGCTGCTCCACCGCGAAAGCACGTGGGCGGCGACAAGGGCAGCGATCACGACGGTCCAGTCGGTGACAGCGAGCTCCCCGACGACCGCATACCGGGCGGCGAGGAGGATGACGAGTGCCAGCACTCCATAGGTGCCCACCCGGCTGTCGCGCATGACCGCCAGCTTCTTCTCCACGGAGAAGGCGCCAGCACTGTCCGCCACGTCCGCGAGCCCGTCCTCATGCAAGCCACCGGTCAGCAACACGCCCAACGCCAGCACGATCACGACGGCAACCCCAGTCGGCAACACGGCGTCGAAGGTGAGGACAGCAAGAGCCAGAGCTGAGCCGATGATCAGTCCGACCAGCGGAAACCAGGTTGTGGCCCGCGCCAGCGCGGACGGGCCGCCACGGGCGAGACGGGACACCGGAAGGCGGGTCAGGAAGGTCAGCGCCGTGGCCAGGTCCCGCAGGATACTCATCGCCGGGACGTCACGTCCGAGAGGTGCCTGGCATCAGTCATCTGCCCCCGAGACACCGGCATCGGCGAACGTGGCCATGTCGCGCAGGATGGCACACGCTCCCCGCATCAGCGGCAGCGCTAACGCTCCGCCTGACCCCTCACCCAGAGCCAGACCGAGGTCCAGCAGGGGCTCGGCGTCCAGGGTGGCCAACGCCAGCGAGTGACCCGGTTCCACGGATCGGTGGGCGAAGATCAGCTGTGCTCGCACCTCAGGATCAATCCGGCAGGCTACGAGAGCGGCCGCAGTGACGATGTAGCCGTCGATGACCACCGCCAGGCGGTGCGCCGGCGCTTCCAGCATGGCTCCGACCAGCGCCACCAGCTCCAAGCCCCCGGCTTGGCGCAAGCATTCCCGAGGATCCGCGGCGAAGGGCTGGCACCGCTGGAGGGCGCTGTGCACCACGGCACGCTTGGCCTGCAGGCCCGCCTCGTCCATACCGGTGCCCCGGCCCGTCACTGTCTCCGCATCGCCGTCGCACAGCAGTCCGGTCAGGACGGCCGCCGAGGTGGTGTTGCCGATCCCCATCTCACCCAGGGCCAGAGCACGCACCCCGTCGGCCACTGCGCGGAGAGTGGCGTCCCGGCCCACCTGGAGCGCACGCTCCAGGGTGACTTCGTCCCTGATCGCTGCGGTGGTCCGAAGGTTGTCGGTGCCAGGCGCCACCTTCGCGTGGACGATGCCTTCGATGTCGCTGATGTCGGAGGCAACCCCCACGTCGACCACCTCCAGAGCGGCCGCAGCGGTACGTGCCAGCACCGCCACCGCAGCGCCGCCGGAGGCGAAGTTCGCGCACATCTGCGCAGTGACCTCGCTGGGGAAAGCACTCACGCCATCGGCGGCCACCCCGTGGTCCCCGGCGAACACCACGATGCGAGCCGGGTCCACGCTGGGGGTGGAACTGCGCTGGGCGACCCCGAGCTCGACGGCCAGGGTCTCGATCCTGCCCAGTGACCGTGGTGGCTTGGTCTTGCGGTCGAGCTCGTCACGAATCGCGTCAGCGACGTGGACACTCACTCGTCGAAGATCAGGCGTATCGAGAAGGTGGCGCCGCCTTCGCCGTCGGACGTCGTCGCCATGCCGAATGCGGCCATCGAGGCGACCATGTCGCGCTGCTGACCTGCGCTCAGCTCCTCGAGGTAGAGCGGCTCCAGGTCGTTCAGACTGACGAAGGCCGCCGCGTCAGCGTCTTCGGCGTCCGGCACGGCCAGCTCGAAGTCACGCGTCGACCCGAGGCCACCGTCCGAGGCCAAGGCGGCCTGATATGCGGGGTCGCTCGCGACGACGAAGACGTCCCCCTCGGCTCCGTAGGAGATCCCCATCTCTTCGGCCGACATGCCCTCACCCGAGAACTCGATCAGGCGGTCGACGAGTGCTTCCGCCGCGTCGGCGTCAGTACTCGCCGCGTAGCCGATGGACGGGATCTCTGCGTTGTCCCTGCCGCCCACGTCGCTGATGTCCGGGCCGGCGGCAAAGACCGCTGAATCACCGAGCATGGTCTTCACGTCGTCCGGCAGGGCGAAGCCCTCGGCCGCAGCCTCGTCCTGAGCTGCCGCAGTGTCGTCCGGGTAGGCCTCCTCGAGCAGGGACCAGATCTGGTCGACGTACTGGTCCCCGTGCTCCAGCGCGAACGCCATCGAGGTGTCATCGGGCAGGGTCGAGATCAGGTGGGCGGAGTCGCCCCCCTCGATGGGGCTCGCTCCGGCATCGAAGGCGGCGCCGTAGAACTCGATGGCGTCGTCGTCGAACCGGAGGGTGGCAGCCATCCGGCCCTCGAGCTCGGCCTGGCCGTCCATCAGGGGGGTGCTGCCTGCGGTGTCGCCGAGCGTAGCGTTGAGCTCGTCGTTGACGCTGTTGCTCAACGCTTGGAAAGCTGGCAGATCCGCCCACATGGACACGATCCCCTGCTCGCCAATCGCCTCCAGGTCCGCGGTGAACGCCGGCGACTCGGCGAGGGTGCCCTGGTCCATCGCGATCTTCACGCTTTCGGCCTCGGCCGGCTCGGCGAACACGACGTAGTCGCCGCGGAAGAAGAACTCGACCTCGTCGTCGGCGTCGGCAGCGACGACCTCGTCCAGGAAGGACTCGGCCGCAGCTTCGTCCTTGACCTGCACGGCCACCACGGGGACGAGATCCTCGGTGGTCTCACCCGGCAGTACGCCGATGCCCGCTCGGTCGCCCAACCACGGCTCGACATCCTCCTCGTAGCTCATGTCGGCCAGAGGACCATCCGGGTCATCCTCGACGATCCAGTCGAAGAGCGCCTCGCGCCCCTGGCCCTCGCGCATCTCCTCCAGCTCCTGGGTGTCCATGCCCTGGAAGAACTGGAGCGCCGCGACCTTCTGACC
>JBASAN010000564.1:0-3163 GCA_049650625.1 Ornithinimicrobium sp. | reverse complement strand
GACTTAGCGGCAACAAGGACATCGTCAGCTGCCGATCTCGGTGACAGTGGCAAAGATTCCAGTGGGGAGGATTTTGGCGGTGAGGATCTCGCTGGTGCGGGTCCAATGGTCGATGCGCACGATGTCGAGGATCCGTACTTTGACGAGATTCGGATCTACAGCGACGGGCAGGACGACGGGGGCGAAACTGGTTCGACCCTCGCCGCTCTAGTGGCGGAGTACGGCGCGGCCTTACCCGACGACAGCCGCAAATGGCCTACCTACGAGAGCATCCCGTTCGAGTCTTTGGCCCACACCTTCGCTTGGGAGGGCCACCACAGCGCCGAGAACCAAGAGTTCGCCTACCTGCCTAGCCGCCGCCTGTCCCTCCAAAGCCAATTGCGTGCTGTTGGTGCGAGCTTCGACCAGGTCGATCAGGAGGGGCGACCGGCGGCGAAGTCCTACGCGGCTCCCGAGGGGCGGGAGGGACACCTGCTCTACATTCGCGAGGACTGTGTCCAGACGTATGCCCAGGGACGAGCGATCGTCTTGTTCGGTTGGGGTGAGCGGGAGATCCATCTTGCCTGGCCGGAGGGCATCCCCGATCGACTTCGAAACGTGTACCAATCGGATCGCAACGTCTGGCGCGTCCATCGAGCGTTCGCCAACGGGGGTTCGTCGTTGGCCGGGTCCATGGACTCGGACCTGCCAGATTCACCAGCCAATACGGACACAAGACGACGATCAGGATCGTAAGCGTACGCCGGGATCGAGCGGCCATCGTTGTTGCGGACACTCGGCTGAGCTGGCAGGCGCCGGAGTGACACACCTTTCGTGGCAGCCACGTCGACACCACCCCTTGCTCATTGAATAAGGTAGTAGGAATTAGACCCCCTGACGTTTTTCAAACTCCGTCTTCGCCCTTTCGAGTTGGGCTGACATCTGTTCGACCAGGACAGTGAGTTCCGCTTCAGTCTTCGGGCTGCGGGTGTCTTCGGTCGTTTCGGTGGGCAGGTCGGATTCCCACACATGGGTGTCGAGCCAGCGTCGTTCGATACCAAAGTCTTCGTTGAGGGCCTCATATTGCAGGATCGTCCCGGTACCCCCGTGCGTCTGGCGCGAACGTCTGATCGCTTGCGCCTCACCTAGGTTGATTCTCGACCGCGGGTCATGTCGTGGATGCCAGATTATGTGTCGGTGAGCCGTTTCGATCACCTCGTGGTTCAAGGGGATTGCGAGGCCGCCGGAAAGGTTTATGCGGTGGTCGCGCATCAGAGTCCGTTGGCCGGCGTGCATCTGACCAGGCAGGTACAGGAACCGGTGAGGGTCGAGGGGTACATAGATGTCCCAGTACGCGGCGGTGGAAAGAGGGTCATCGTCGTTGCGGGCGTTGAGGACCTGCACCGGGGTGTCGGAGGTCAAGAGGCAAAGGCTGGTGAAGCCGAACCCCCACGGTCGGGCGAAGATAAGAGCGGCGAGTGGAGCGACCGCGTGGACGATATAGGCGTGGTGGAGATCTGCTCGCCGTAGCGACCGGGGTGGCTCGAGTGGATCGTCTCCGTGAAGGCGCCAGAGGCGTTCGCGTTGCGGCGCGGTCCGAATGAGTTGGGCGGCAACCCACCATGCAAGGACAACTCGTGTCTCAGTAGCGGTCGGCCAACGATCAGGGAAAGCGTTGTCAGTAGGGCGTTTGCCCTTGTCAAGAATGCGTCGAAACGCGCCTGCTACCTCTGCCTCGATTCCGGTGAAGAACGTCTCCATGTCATGCGTGGGAACGCCGTCCGGCCCGGAGCCCCAGTAGAACGACTTCTCGGCGCCGACGTTCCGCGTATTAACGGTGAAGTCCTTCTCGGGCGCCGCTACGCCGGCAGCGCATACTTGCGGGCCGCCGGAGCGCTCGATGGCAAACCGTCGAAGGTACATCCTTGGCACGATGTGGTCGTTGGTGGCGGTCTTCGTCTCAGTGCCCTCAACTGCGTTCATCCCAGGCCCCTGTCCGTACATCGGTGTTCCCGCCACGCTGGCGGCGTCAGCGCAGCGGTTCTTGGCGCCGGAACTTTTCGCAGCGGCGCGGCTGCGAGTTCGGTTGGCTTGGCGTGGGACGGCGGGGTCTGACAGGGGGAAGTGTTAGGAAGCCACTTGCCGGGGTACTCACTCACTTCCTTCACCTGCTGCTTCGCCAGCCAGATCGATTGCGTCGTTCTCGAGGGTAGCCCGGGCGAGTTCCGCGAACGCCTCAACGTAGTGCCGGGTCCGAGTAACGGAGGCGAGCAGGGCCGAGTCCCTTGCCGTGCCAGCCGTTGAGCCGCCAACTGTCGATCGATCCGCCCAAGCGGGGTAGTCGATCCGAGGATGCAGATACACGTTCGGTCCGCCGCGCCGCCAGCGGGCGTGCACTTCGTCTGCGCGGGACCCGGTCGCGACCATCCGGAGCGCGCTCATGTTCTTGAGCACGACGTCGTAGAGCTCCGCAGAATCCGCGATCGATAGGGCGTCGAGAGTCACTGAGGCCAGGTAGCTGGAGTTGCGCATCTCAATTGATGTGAGGGTCGTCTTGCCCGCGACGAGACGCTCGAACTGGGTCCGTTCCTCCTCGTCAATAGCTCCGAGTCCGAGACCGTCCTTGTTTACATCATGGCTGTCGAGCAGCCACTGCGACACCTCGCGAAGGAACGCACGAGCCGCTCCAACGTCAGTCCGAACGAGCACAGCGGTGACAGGCAGGATGGCCGCGGCGAACTGGTCAGAAGGCGGGCGCGCGGTTCCGGGGTGGTGCGCGGCCAGCGTTGCCACTGCGGAGTGCGCGCGTTCGGCAAGATCGGCCGGCGGTTCGACAAGCACCAAGAGGCTGAAAGTCTCGAGCAGTCGACTACAGACGGCGGGATAGGTGAACACGTACCCGACGTTCATGACGGTGCGTGCGAGCTTCTTCGGGTCATCAAGGAGCGGCTCGACCTGCAGCAGAAGTTCGTTTGCCGTCAGGATGAAGAGGCGCAGTGCCGCCTCAGAGGTTCCGCTGCGGACGCCGTCGGTCTCTGTTGCCGGTGGCTCCCAAGCGGCGCGGAAGAGGTGGAGCGCAAGGAGTGCCGCCAGGTCCAGGCGGTGTGCCTTACGAAGTTCCTGGGACAGGATCGCAGCCTCGATCGAAGCCCGGGCAAGACTTTTGCCGACATCTCCTTCAAGC
>JBASAN010000563.1:0-2951 GCA_049650625.1 Ornithinimicrobium sp. | reverse complement strand
TGGAGGATCGCTAGAACCGCTCGGCGCCGCTGAATCACTTCGTCTCTAGACGCCCCGGTCCCGGGACGCGGTCCGGACAGGTCTAACGGAACAGCAGTCTGATGTCCCGAGTCACCACCCGCCTCGAACCCGCACCGCGTTCCCTGTCCGGGACAGACGCGGGCTATGCCTCGTTGGGTCGTGTGCGGGAGAGGTCGATGTCGTCGAGGTGGTACCACTGCCCGGAAGGCGGCTGGTCGACCATCGGGTCTTTCCAGCGCAGGCGAAGCTGGTCGGGGGTGACCTCCACAAGTGTGGCCTCGAGCCAGTCGAGGTCATCGAGTGGCCGCACCCACCACGTCTCAGCGAGGGCAGCGAGTCCTTGGCTCCGAACGGTCTCGAGTGCTGAGTCGTGGTCGGAAGCGGCGCCGAGTGCGGCACCGAATGTTGTGGTGGCCTGCCATCCGCCGGAGGTCGGGACGATCCGCCCGAGGAGTTCGCCGTCGTCGCGGCGGACGTCCACAGGTGTGGGGAAGTCGGGCCAGGAGTCCTGGATGGCGGCAACGATCTTGTCCGTGGTCTCGCGGAGCGCGGTGATGGTTTCGCGTTCGGCGGTGCTGCCGGAGTAGGTCTCGGCTGCCACGTCGCGTCCGGCAACCCAGATAGTGCGCAAGCGTTGGGTGGCGGTGATGTCGGCAGTCGGGTCCCCGTCGACGAGGACCAGGTCTGCGCGCGAGCCGATACTCAGCCGTCCGCGGTCCGGCATTCCGAAGACGTTTGCGGGGGCCGATGTCGCAGCTTTCAACGCCTCTGTGGGAGGCAGCCCCGCGTCCACTAGGTGCTGCAGTTCACGATGCAAGCTTGCGCCGAAGACCAGGCCGGGATTGGGCGCATCGGTGCCGGCGAGCACGCGCACCCCGGACTCAAGCAGGGCAAGGGTGTTGTCGCGAGCCGCGGCACCGTCGGGCTGGGGTGGCATCCATCGCCGTGACTGCCCATCCAGAACCCGATGCCAACGAGGGCTCAGTCGGGCGGCCAGTCCCGGGTGGCCCAGCAGCGGCATGCCACCGTCGGCGTTGGGGAATCCGTCGACGATGGACAAGGTCGCGATCAGCGCGACCCCCGTCTGCGCAACGTCACGGACCTCGGCCTCCCTCATGGGATCGAACGGAACATGGGCCAGGACATCGACTCCGCAGCGCGCGACCGTGACCGCCCCGGCGGCCGTGGAGACATGCGCCACGACGGGCAGACCGTGACGGTGCGCCGCAGTCACCAGTGTTTCGATCGTGGCCGCATCGAGGGACGGGATGTCGAGCATCGCGCCCGAGCCGTCGTCGTAGATCACCTTCAGATGGGTCGCCCCCTCGGCGATCCGTGCCTCGACGAACCCCGGTGCGTCGGTGGGGCCGGTCACATAGGGGATGGGTGCGTAGGCCATCGTGGGATGACCGTTAGGGGCCGTGGCGCCGATGCTCGAGGTGCGCAGGTCCGCTCTCGCGGGTCCCGCGCCCGCGTGAGCTGCCGCGACGGCTACGCGCTCGGAGTCGATGACTTCGGGCTTGCTGAACTGGTCGATCACGGTCGTAACGCCGAACGTAGCGGCCAACTGGGTGCAGCCGGGCAGCAGGTGGACGTGGGCGTCGATGAGGCCAGGAAGAAGGGTGCCCCCGCTGATCAGTGCATCGCGGGGCTCGGTGATCTCCGAGCCGCCGATCGCGACGATGCGTCCCTCGGCGACCCGTAGATGCGTGGCCGCCAGTACCTCGCTCCCATCGAAGAGGCGAGCGGCGGTGACGGTGAACGGCTGGTGGGCGGTAGTCATGACGATCAACATAGAAGTTGACGTAACGAGAAGGTCCAATCGCTAAGGTCGGACCGTGGAGCACTCGATCAGTGAGGTCAGCCGAATCGCCGGCGTCTCGGCCCGGACACTGCGGCACTACGACGACCTGGGCCTGCTCGCGCCCGCGAGGGTCTCGACCAACGGTTACCGGTGGTATGAGCGCAAGCAGCTGCTGAGGTTGCAGCGGATCCTGTTGCTTCGCGAGCTGCAGATACCCCTTTCGGACATCGCAGAGATCCTCGACGGCGAGACCGACGAGCTCCTCGCGCTGCGACGTCACCGCGAACAGCTGCTCAACGAGCGGACGCGGCTGGAACGGATCATCGACACCGTCGATCGCACGATGGCCGACCTTGCCGGCGAGCAACCGGCCACCGACGAGGAGTTCTTCGCAGGACTGGCCGAAGGCCGGTCTCGTCTGCAGCGAGACCTCATCAACGAGTATGGGCCTGCAGTCGAGCACCACTTCGCCGCCGCCGAACAGGTCACTGCCCAATGGGGACGGGAGGACCACGAGCGAGCCGCCGCCGAAGGTCGAGAGCTGTTGACCCGCATGTCGCACGCGCGCAGTCGCGGTGTCGCGCCAAGTGATGATGAGGCACTCGACCTGATCGTCGAACACCATGAAGGCGTCCTTGCGATGTGGCCAGCAGATCCCGTCACCTACCACGCTCTCGGGGACCTCCTGATCAATAACGCCGACCAGCACGCCATGGTCGCCGAGGTCGATCCGCAGCTCCCGCCTTGGCTTTCAGCAGCCATCAAGGCCTACGCCGTGCGTCGGCTAGGACACCGCCCAGGATGACGGCTGGCACTCCACCGCGGCCATCACCGGCCAACTCGGAGATCCCGCACTGGCGCGCATCCCGCGAGCCCATGGGCTCGCGGAGCGACCCGGTACGGGATGGGCTCGCGGAGCATGCCAGTAGCCGCACCCCTCGCCGCAGAGTGAAAGCGGTCAAGCGCCTCGCTGCCTGGTAGGCCGGCGCCTTCGTACTGTCGCGATGTGGACGCCTCCGAACCCAACCTCGACCAATACTTGGAGCGCGTCGCCGGCATTGACCGATCTGACCGCAGCAGTCACCTCGCCCGGGCCGCCATCCTCGAGCAGGCCACGATTCTCGAC
>JBASAN010000562.1:0-3144 GCA_049650625.1 Ornithinimicrobium sp. | reverse complement strand
TTCCATACTCCACCAACCGCAGGCTCTGCCCGACCATGCCGGCCAGGAGGGCTCCGCCCGACCTTGCCGCCTCGAGGGCTCCGCCCGACCTTGCTGCGACGAGGGCGCGTCCCGCAAGACGAACGTGCTGCGGTAACGGTCGCCGTGAGGACGGGCGTTTCGCGAGCGGCCACGTTCATCCCCGCGAGCGGATCCGGTACCGGTGACGCTCCGCGAGCCCATCCTTCATCGAAGCAGGCCGTTCGACACTGATGACGCGTCCGTCTGCAATTGCCCACGGCTCCCTCCGGTGTCGTGCATCTGGGGTGTGATGCAAAATCGCGCGGGTGTCAGCCGTTAGCCGAGCCGCTGAACGATCTCGCGCAGGTCGCCGTCGACGGTCACTGTCGTCAGTGCCCCATTGATCAGGGGCAGATGTGGTGGGACGTGGCCGATCTCGAGGTCGAAGACAATCGGCAGGTCGAGGCGCCCCAATGCGTCGAGGACCGCCTCGCGCTGGGTCAGTCCGCGCGAGTCGGGCGCTCTGGTGCGACCGATCAGGACCGCCCTGGCGTGCTCGAACCATCCAGCGAGGCGCAGCCCGTGCAGGTTGCGGCAGATCGTGGCCGCCTCATCACCGGCGGCCTCAAGGTAGACGAGGAGACCGTCGCCGGCATGCTCGCGACCGAACGCGGCCACGTCGCCGTACGGGGTGCCGGCGAGATTCGCCATCGTCTCGACGCACCCCCCGATCAGCCGGCCGGTCACGTTCATGGAGTCGGCGCCGTGGACAGTCCACCGGCCCTCGCCGACCCGCTTCCAGCAGGTCGCCTCCGCGTCTCCGGTGAACCGGAACCAGTCGGCAACGAGGCCGGAATCGCGTTGCCGGTGGGGACCGGACCCGGCGGCTAGCTGACGCCAGCTCAGCAGGCCGTCGGGCACGTCGTAGGGAGTGTCGGCGAGGTTGTCGCCGTGGATCGTCGCCCAACCGAGCCGGGTGGTGATCGGCAGGAGGATGGTGGAGATGTCGGAGTAGCCCACCAACCAGGTGGGCGCGGCCGCCGCGAGAGCACCCCAGTCGAGCAGGTCCACGAGGTCGACGGCCGTCTCGCCACCCCTGGGCGGGATCACGCACCGGATGCTGGGGTCGCAGAGCATCGCGGTGAGCTCGGCGGCACGCTGTGCGGCCGGCCCCGAGGTGACCCCGGTGCCGTCCATCATGTCGCCAACCACGACGTCGTAGCCGGCCTTACGCAACCAGCCGACAGCGAAGTCGACGCGCTCACGTCCCGGCCCCGCCACTCCGGCAGAAGGGGAGGTGACGCCGACGCGATCGCCGCGCTTCAAGGGTGCGGGGAAACGGACCATGCTCGGATCGTGCCAGCCACCAAGCAACGGTCAGTGCCCCACCGGCGCTCCAACTACCGAACCCCACTTGACGGGACCGTCCTCGGTCACCGAAGCCAGCGGTCAAGCGGCCGTCACCTTGGACGGACGTCACGCTGAGACCATTAACCGACGGGCTCGCGGGAGGCGCCAGTACGGGATCGGCTCGCGGAGACGCTTCTATGTGTGTCAAGCCGTCAGAGCCGGGCGTGGGGCGTCGGAGCTTGCGGTGGCGAGGGTGCGGAAGATCTGGCGGGCGATGTAGCGCTTGAGACTGCGTCGGATGCGTCGTTTGCTGAGTCCTTCGCGGGTACGTCGCTCGACGTAGGGCTGGGTCTCGGGGTCGCGGTCCATGCGGGTCTTGGCGATCGAGTGCAGGGCTCGGTTGAGTTGTCGGTCGCCGCCGCGGTTGAGCCGGTGCTCACTCGAGCCTCCCGAGGCGATCTGGATCGGGGAGACGCCGGCGATGCGGGCCAGAGCTGCCTCGTGGTGGATCCGGCCGGCGTGGGACCACACCGAGAGCACGATGGCGGCGTTGATGGGCCCAGCACCGTAGATCTCCAGCAGCACCGGGGCCTGGGCGGCCACGATCTGGCGTAGCTGGGTCTTGTTCGCGCCCAGCTCGGAGTGGAGTTGGTCGATCCTGGTGGCCAGGCGGACGGCCTCGGCGCGGGCGATCGCGGTCGCGGGTGCCTCGGTGCGGGTACGCCACCTGCTGATCTGGCGGATGTGGGGCCCGGTGGGCTTGCGACGGGCGTCGAGGCCGAGGTCGTGGGTACGCAGCAACGCGGTCAGAGCGTTGATCGAGCGCGTCGAGTCCTTGCTCATCCGCTCCCGTGCAGCCAGCAGCACTTTCAGCGCCTCTTGTAGCTCCCCGGCTCGGACGTCGGCGAGCCGGTCGGCACGCTTGGGTAGCGGGCTGCGGGCGGCCTTGATCGCATCGATGGTGTCGTTCTTGTCCCCACCGCGCTCTCGTTTGGGTGAGGGTGCGTCGACGACGCGGTAGCCGAGCCCGAGAAGTGTCGTGGCCAGGCGTGCGCCGTAGCTGCCGGTGCCTTCGCAGCTGATCAGCACTGCCTCGACCTCGCCCGCGGTGCGGCGCCCGATCCAGTCCGCGGCCCTGGCCAGTCCCGGCTGGCTGGTGGGGAACGAGGCCTCATCGAGGACCCGGCCGGTGCCAGCCTCGACGACGGCGTAGCAGTGGAACCTGGCGTGGGTGTCAACTCCGACCACGAACCCGTAGGCATCCGCGACGACCACTGTCGGCGTCGGTGTCGTTGCCGGCGTCGGTGTCGCACTCGGCGCAGCGACCTCCTCGGCCTTGTCTGCGAGCATGAGCATGGCGATCTGTTCCTTCCTCTCGTTGGGACCGTTCGTCGGACCGGCGGTCATCGCTGAGGAAGTCACTGCACGGCATCACTGTGATGAGCCACGTCTCGAATCAGAGACGGGCAAGCTTCTGATCAGGCCAGGCGGTGGGCAGAGATCGACCGCCGGTCCACCGCCACGATCGGACAGGTCTCCGCAGAGACACCCCAGGCAGTGGGGGTCAAGCGTGCCAGGAGCCACGACCACGACAGCAGACCAGCGATCTCACCCTGCCAGTCGACCTCAGGCCAACCAGTCCCAACACTCACAGCGTGCCAGTGACCGATCGGCTTGTGGTGACGACCTCTGCCCCTGACTATTCCCGCCTCGGTATGTCGGTTCCTCTCGCCGGACGTGAGCGTTTGGGCGTACGGCCACGACCGGTGCCAGTGCCCACGCGTTGCCTCGGTC
>JBASAN010000561.1:0-2409 GCA_049650625.1 Ornithinimicrobium sp. | reverse complement strand
CAGATCGCCTTCGGTGCGATCGACCCCCGCAAGGTCAACCAGCCGATGAAGGGTCACTTCGCCAAGGCAGGCGTCACGCCCCGCCGCCACCTCATCGAGGTGCGCACGGCCAACTCCGGCGACTACGCGTTGGGCCAAGAGCTCACCGTGGAGACCTTCGCCGACGGCCAGCAGGTGGACGTCACCGGCACGACCAAGGGGAAGGGGTTCGCCGGTGTGATGAAGCGACACAACTTCCACGGGGTCAGCTCTTCCCATGGAGCCCACAAGAACCACCGCAAGCCTGGATCGATCGGCGCCTGCGCGACGCCTGGACGCGTCTTCAAGGGACAGCGGATGGCCGGACGTATGGGTGGCGAACGCCAGACCACGGCCAACCTCACGGTTCACGCCGTGGATGCCGCCAAGGGCCTGCTGCTGATCAAGGGTGCCGTCCCCGGCGCTCGTGGCAGTGTCGTCCTGGTTCGCTCGGCCGCGAAGGGGGCCTGACATGACCACGATCACCCTCACCAAGCCCACGGGCGAAGAGGCTGGTTCGATGGAGCTGCCGGAGGGCATCTTCGACGTCCAGACCAATGTCCCGTTGATCCACCAGGTTGTGGTGGCTCAGCTCGCCGCCGCCCGGGCCGGAACGCATTCGACCAAGACCCGCGGTGAAGTCCGCGGTGGTGGTCGCAAGCCCTACCGCCAGAAGGGCACGGGCCGCGCCCGTCAGGGTTCGACCCGCGCGCCGCAGTTCGCCGGCGGCGGAGTCGTTCACGGACCGCAGCCGCGTGACTACAGCCAGCGGACCCCGAAGAAGATGAAGGCTGCCGCCCTGCGTGGCGCCTTGTCGGACCGCGCCCGCAACGGTCGCATCCACTGCCTGACTGCTTTCGTGGAGACGGATGCCCCGTCGACCAAGGTGGCGGCGAAGGCGCTCGCCAGCTTGACGGATCGTCGCAACGTGCTCGTGGTCATCGACCGCGAGGACGCGATGTCGAACCTGAGCCTGCGCAACCTGGACGACGTGCATGTGTTGTTCGTCGACCAGCTGAACACCTACGACGTCTTGTGCTCCGACGACGTGGTTTTCACCGAGTCAGCCTTGACTGCGCTGATCGAGAACCACGTGCCGTCCAAGCGCGCCAAGACCAACAGCGCATCCGAGAAGACCATGCAGGAGGCCGCAGAATGAGCATCCCCGCTGTCAACAAGGATCCGCGTGACGTGTTGATCTCCCCGGTGGTGTCGGAGAAGTCCTACGCCCTGCTCGATCAAGGCAAGTACACCTTCGTGGTGGACCCCCGATCGAACAAGTCGGAGGTCAAGCGCGCCGTGGAGTCGATCTTCGGCGTCAAGGTCGAGTCGGTCCACACGTTGAACCGACGTGGCAAGACGCGCCGGACCCGCTTCGGGACCGGTAAGCGCAAGGACACCAAGCGCGCGATCGTCACGCTCAAAGAAGGCACCATCGACATCTTCGGCACGCTCTAAGCGCCGAGAGCTCGAGACCAGAGAACCTAAGGACTGCAAAAACTATGGCTATCCGCAAGTACAAGCCGACTACGCCGGGCCGTCGCGGCTCCAGCGTCGCCGACTTCGTCGAGGTCACCCGCTCCACTCCGGAGAAGTCGTTGGTCCGCCCGTTGAGCAAGACGGGTGGGCGCAACGCCTCCGGTCGGATCACGACCCGGCACATCGGTGGCGGTCACAAGCGGGCATACCGTGTGATCGACTTCCGTCGGGCCGACAAGGACGGGGTCAACGCGAAGGTTGCCCACATCGAGTACGACCCGAACCGCACCGCGCGTATCGCACTGCTGCACTACGTCGACGGGGAGAAGCGCTACATCATCGCCCCGAACCGGCTCAAGCAGGGCGACACGATCGAGAACGGCCCCTCGGCTGACATCAAGCCGGGCAACAACTTGCCGCTGCGCAACATCCCGGTCGGTACCGTGCTGCACGCCATCGAGCTCCGTCCCGGTGGAGGCGCCAAGATCGCGCGCTCCGCAGGCACGCGAGTGCAGTTGGTGGCCAAGGAGTCGGGGATGGCTCAGTTGAGGATGCCATCGGGTGAGATCCGCAACGTCGATGCCCGTTGTCGCGCCTCGATCGGTGAGGTCGGCAACGCCGAGCAGAGCAACATCAACTGGGGTAAGGCCGGCCGCATGCGCTGGAAGGGCAAGCGCCCGACCGTGCGTGGTGTCGTGATGAACCCCGTCGACCACCCGCACGGTGGTGGTGAGGGGAAGACGTCCGGTGGACGTCACCCCGTCAGCCCCTGGGGTCAGCCTGAAGGCCGCACCCGTCATCCAAACAAACCAAGCGACAAGATGATCGTGCGTCGCCGCCGCAAGAAGCGCTGAGTAGGGAGTTCGCGAAGTTATGCCTCGTAGTCTGAAGAAGGGTCCCTTCGTCGACGAC
>JBASAN010000560.1:0-1635 GCA_049650625.1 Ornithinimicrobium sp. | reverse complement strand
ATGACGAGCACACTCACACCACCTTCGTCACCGTCGCCCATCAGTGTCTGCACCTTCACCCCTCCCTGAAGGCGTCGATGGACTCGACGTGAAAGGACGTCATCGACACCGTGGTCGGCACCGCGCCAGCAAGGAAGTCGGGGATCAGAGGTATATCGACCAGGACTTCGGAGGTCACCGAGATCCGTGCTCCGGGAGTCAGGCATGGCACCGAGCGACACGTGACGGACACACTCCCCTCGCCCGCACCGAACCCGTGGGCTTCGAAGACCAGGTCTGCTGCCGCCGCGCCCCTGGCCGGTGCTTGCGCCTCGCTGTCGGCCGTCCCGTAGGCGCGACCGGTTTCGCGTGCTGCGGCGGACGCGGCATACGCCCCCGCTTGAAGTCGCCCCAGGGTGCCCACCAGGTAGAACAGCGGCAGCATCAGCAGAACCATCAGGAACAGCACTTCGACCAGCATCGACCCGCGGTCGGATTGCCACCGCATCACTGATCCTCCGCGAAGGCTTGGCCCTTCACCCTCATCGCCCCTGGAGGTCCGAGAGGACCGAGCAGCGGCACTGGGAGCGTGGCGCTGACCTCGACGACCGCGACCCCACCCACCATTGCGCGCGTGGCTTGGACCGAGGTGCCGTAGCGACCAGGAAGCGTGCTGCTCAACAGTTCCCTCGCCCGATCGGCGCCCTGGTCGGGGCTGTTGCCGAGTCGAGCGCCTTCGCGTGCTCCCTCGATCACGTGCGCTGTCGCGGTGTTGTGCACGTGCAGCGCGTATCCCAACTGCAGGACGGACGCGAAGAGCAGAGAAACCAGGGCAGTGACCATCGCGAACTCAGCCACCGCGGATCCGCGCTCAGGGGCACAAGCCCCCGCCATCACGTTCCGACGACCGAGTTCACCGCGTCGCTGAAGACACTCTCCAGAAGGGGCCGGGCCACCAGCGTCAAAGCAATGACCAGTCCAGCCGTCATTACCGTGATCATCACCCAACCGGGAACGTCTCCGCGTTCCCGGTCCTGCGCCCAGGATGAGACTCGCGACTGCATCGCGGTCACGGCCGAAAGCAACTTGCGCTGAGCTCGTTCGAGGTGGGTCATGGTTCTCTCCTGTATCGGTGCGGACTTCACGGGACTGCTATCGGCTACACGGCAAATCTGAGCAGGGCCAGGCCCGGGTAGGCGGCGAACACCACGGTGATCGGAAGGACCAAGAAAACGACGGGCACCATCATGGCGATCTCACGTTTGCCGCCCTCCTCGATCAGCGCTTGACGGGCCGACTCACGCGCATCCTGAGCTTGGGCACGCAGCACCTCACCCAGGGGCGTGCCGCGCTGAATGGCGACGACGACTCCATCCACGAAGCGCGATAGGGGCGCGAGCCCTGTCCGTTGGCTCACACCTTCGAGGGCTGCAGGCAGGGAGGTCCCCGTACGGGCGGACGACAGCGCCAGGTCCAACTCCGTGGACAACTCCCCTCGGGACAATCGGCTCACCCGCTCCAACGCCTGGGTGGTCCCCTCTCCTGCCGTCACCGATAGGGCCAGCAGCTCCGCGAGAGCCGGGAACTCCGCCATAATGCGCTTCTCACGACGCTGAGCGGCACGGGTCAGCATGGCGTCACGGGCCATTGCTCCAC
>JBASAN010000559.1:0-1762 GCA_049650625.1 Ornithinimicrobium sp. | reverse complement strand
GCCGTGCGTTGGCGGCCGTCGGCGCGCAGACCCTCCAGGTCCGTCGGCCGGCAGAGGTCGAGCAGGTCGATGGTCTCGTGATCCCCGGCGGCGAGTCGTCGACGATCGACCGGCTGACCCGGATCTTCGGGGTACGCGACACCATCATGGGCAGGATGTCGCGGGGGCTGCCGGTGTTCGGCTCCTGCGCCGGGATGATCATGCTTTCCGAGCAGGTGCTCGACGGCCACCGTGACCAGCAGACGCTCGGTGGACTGGATATCACCGTGCGCCGCAATGCCTTTGGCCGCCAGGTCGACTCGTTCGAATGTGACCTGGACGTGCGCGGGCTCCGGGGAGTGACGGCATACGACGACGAGCCGTTCCGTGCGGTGTTCATCCGTGCTCCGTGGGTGGAGCGCGTCGGCCCAGGTGTCGACGTGCTCGCCACGGTCGACTACCAGGGTGCCGACCACGTCGTGGCCGTGCGTCAGGGCAATACGCTGGCGACCTCTTTTCACCCGGAGATGACGACCGACCACCGTTTCCACGCCCTGTTCGTCACGATGGTGGCGCAGCACGGCGGTAACATCGAGCGTCGATCCGCAGCCGAAGACGAGGGAAGACAATGAGTGGGCATTCCAAATGGGCGACGACGAAGCACAAGAAGGCGGCGATCGACGCCAAACGGGCCAAGTCCTTCGCCAAGCTGATCAAGAACATCGAAGTGGCGGCGCGGACCGGCGGTGGCGACATGGCCGGCAACCCGACGCTGTACGACGCCGTCCAGAAGGCCAAGAAGACGTCGGTGCCCAACGACAACATCGAGCGGGCGCTGAAACGGGGCTCCGGAGCTGAGGCGGGTGGCGCTGCCTACGAAGCCCTGACGTACGAGGGATACGCGCCCGGCGGGGTGGCGTTGCTCATCGAGTGCCTGACCGACAACAAGAACCGTGCCGTGATGGAGGTTCGGACGTCGTTGACCCGCAATGGTGGCGCAATGGCGGACTCCGGGTCCGTGGCCTACCTTTTCAACCGCAAGGGCGTGGTGCTGGTGCCACGCGAGGGCCACACCGAGGACGAGATCCTGGAGATCGTCCTCGATGCGGGCGCGGAGGACGTCATCACTCTGGACGACGCGTTCGAGATCGTCAGCGAGGCCACTGACATGGTCGCGGTGCGGACCGCGTTGCAGGACGCCGGTCTGGATTACGACTCCGCGGACGTCTCGTTCCTGCCCAGTGTGGAAGTACCGCTGGACGCCGAGGGAGCGCGCAAGATGATCCGAGTCGTGGACGCTCTCGAAGACTGCGATGACGTGCAGAACGTTTACAGCAACGCCGATATCCCCGCCGACGTGATCGCGATCCTGGAAGAGGACGACTGACCGACCGTTCGCCGATGGCGACAGGCGCCAGCGCCGCTGCATCGCTCCAAGGATGTTGCCGCAGAAGGCATGTCGGTGCTACGTCGTACATGTGTTCGTATGACGACAAGGTGGTTTGAGCGCTTCGCGTGACGGCGGAGGTGATCTGGACGGACCCGTACGGCGAGCACTGGCTCACGCGGCCCACCGACCACCGACAACCGGATGTCGCGTAGCTCGCTTGATGCGCCAGCCTTGATGGATGCGGCGCGTCGGTGCTTCCACCCGGTGGACCCGGCGTAGCGTGTGCGGCGAACACATGTTCGCATGACGGCATCTTGAGTTTTCGTCGTGCCGCTACGACAGCATCAGGGAGGTTCGACCGTGCGAGTCCTTGGCGTCGACCCTGGACTCACC
>JBASAN010000558.1:0-2961 GCA_049650625.1 Ornithinimicrobium sp. | reverse complement strand
GTGGTGGGGACCTCGTAGCCGCCCTCTTCGAAGGCGGTCGGCGAGTACCACACGAAGGACTTTGCGTTGGCGCCCAGGGGCGCGCCGAGGTACCGGTCGTCGACGGTGCCGTACTCCTTCCACGCCGGGTTGAAGTACTCCTCGACGTTGGAGACAGCAGCCGGGGAGACCTCGACGACCTTGTCCGGGAAGTTCTGCGCGATGGTCTGGATCAGACCGGGCTGGGGGATGTAGGCGATGTCGGGCGGGTTGCCGGCCTGCAGGCGGACCTGGAGCTGAGCCTCGAAGTCGCGTGAGCCTTCGTACTCGACCGAAGCGCCGGTGCAGTCCTCAAAGGGCTTGTAGGAGTCGATCTGCGGCTGGTCCTCGGGAGAGATGATCGAGGTGTACACGCTGATCTCGGTGCCTTCGAGGTCGCCATACTCCTCAAATGCCGCGCAGTCGACGTTGTTGGTGACGTCAGCGAGAGCGTCCGATTCGTCGTCGCTTCCGCCGCAAGCTGCCAGGGTGATGGTCGCCATGCCGGCCGTAAGGGCCAGCCAGCGACGGGATGTGGTGCGTGAGGGCATATGCCCGCCTCCGTTTCGCGTGGACGTCGAGGCGGTACGTGCCTCGACGGTGAGGGATACATCGCTAATGTAAGCGATTGCGAACCTCAGATGGGGGCCCCCGGGTAACAGGCCGGTAACGATTGGCACCGCTGCGAAGCGGTTTCCGTCAAGCGTCGACAACCGGTCAGTGAGCGCCGCTCGAGTCCTGAAGACGCAAGAACTCCAGGTGTCTGAGGTAGGCGTCGAGACAGTCGTGGATGACCTGCGAACGGGTGTATCCCATGACGTCGTAGCCCTGGCCGCCATCTGCTGAGTGCACCTCGAGCCGTGCATACGTCTCGTGTCCGCGGACCATCCGGCCGCCGTATGCGGGCACCGGCGCCTCCACCAGCTCCACGCGGTACACGAACGGGTGCGGGGTCGAGGCGGTGGTCCGCAGTTGCACGTTGCGGCTGGAGGACTCGGGGTCTGCATCCATCGCCGCCACGACGTCGACGTCGATGTCGGCCTCGACCCCCTTCGCCTGCAGCTCCTCCGCGACGTCTCGTAGGGCCGGAGCGACCACCTCATCCAGGAAGGCGCTGCCTTTGGACACTTCAGGGAAGGTCAGGGCGTGTGACAGCCGTGCGCTCCAGGACCGGCCGGGGGTGCGCTCGGTGGGGGCGTCCCGGGCAGAGAGCATCATCGGGAGCACGTGCTGACCGCTGTCGGCCCGGTAGCCCTCGACCTGCAGGGCACGCCACAGCCCCCAGACCACCAGGATCATGACGAAGGCGAACGGCAGCCCCATGATGACCGTGGCGTACTGCAGGGCGACGATGCCTCCCGCGCTCAACAGCGCCGCCGTCAGGACGCCGGTCGCGACAGCCCAGACGATGCGCAGCCAGGCGTCGGCGTCGTCACGCGAGGTGCGTAGGTAGGAGCACAGGTTGGCCATGACCAGGGCCCCGGAGTCGGCGGAGGTCACGTAGAACAGCAGGCCGACCAGGGTGGCCACGCCGATGATGAACATCGCTCCCGGGTAGTCCTGCAAGAGGGTGTAGAAGCCGCGCTCGGGTGCGGCCATCGTGGCCTCGCCGAATGCGGCGTCGCCACCTCGGACTCGGTCGATGGCCGTGTTGCCGAAGATGGACACCCACATGACCACGTAGCTGAAAGGGATAATCATGGTCCCGGCGACGAACTGACGGATCGTGCGGCCACGCGAGATGCGTGCCAAGAAGAGTCCCACGAACGAGGCCCAGGCGATCCACCAGGCCCAGAAGAACAACGTCCAGAAGCTCATCCACTCGGCGGTGTCCTCGAAGGCAAAAGTCTGCAGGGTCAGGGAGGGGAAGCTGGTGACGAAGTCGCCGACGTTCATCACGATGGCCTCGAGGAGAAAAGCGGTCTTACCGAGCACCAACACCCAGGCGGCCAGGCCGATGGCCAGCAGCACGTTGATCTGCGACAGCAGCCGGATGCCTTTGTCCACCCCGGTGGTCGCCGAGATGGTGGCGATGATCACCGCCAGAGTGATGAGGCCGATCTGAGCGGCCTTGCCTTCCGGTATCCCGAACAGCAGGTTCAGGCCGAAGTTCAGCTGCACAACACCGATGCCGAGGCTGGTGGCCACGCCGAAGATCGTCCCCAACACGGCGGCCGTGTCCACGGTATGACCCAGCGCTCCGTTGATCCGCTTGCCGAAGATGGGGTAGAGCGCTGATCGCACGGCCAGGGGGAGGTTGCGCCGGTAGGCGAAGTAGGCCAACGCCATCCCCATCAAGGCGTACATCGCCCAGCCGGTGATGCCGTAGTGGAACAAAGTCCACACGGTGGCCTCGCGGGCGGCCTCCACCGTGCCACCCTCGCCCACGGGGGGAGCGAGGTACTGGGTCACCGGCTCGGCGACCGAGAAGAACATCAGGTCCGTGCCGATTCCGGCGGCGAAGAGCATCGCGGCCCAGGAGAACGTGGAGAACTCCGGCTTGGAATGATCGGGTCCGAGCTTCACATGGCCGTAGCGAGAGATACCCAAGAAGAGGACGAAGCCGAGCACGACGGTGGCCAACGCGATATAGAACCAGCCGAACCAGGTGCCCGTGTATCCCACCAGCGATCCGATCCGGGCCTCGGCGGCCTCTGGCCAGAAGATCAACCAGACGGCGACCAGCACCGTGCCACCGAGCGAAGCCCCGAACACGATCGGATTGACCCGAGCGGCTTTGTCGGGCGCAGGGTCTTTGGGGGGCGGAGGACTCGCAGGCTTGGCGCTCTGGTCGATGCTCATGACGTTCCTCCTGAGGCTGGGGTATGCCGCGGGATCGGCATGCCGGGCCGGGCGCCGGTCGCGCTCGGGGGGTCGGTGTGCGCATCCCACGCGTCGTTGCGTGGATCCCCCTGCGGAAACAGCGGCATACCCTCGCCGTGT
>JBASAN010000557.1:0-5943 GCA_049650625.1 Ornithinimicrobium sp. | reverse complement strand
TCCCTATCCTGCAGTTGATGCTGAGTGCCGGCCCGATCGTGGTGGTCCATCTGAGGACCACCGTGCGGATCGACCCGACCGGCATCAGGATCTCCGGCGGGCACCGCCAGTACCGCGGGTCCTGGGCGTGGCCAGAGATCCTTGAGGTCGCCCTGGTGCGTCAGGGCTCGTGGGCCATCGCGGTCCGACCACGAGGGTCGGTCCGGGACGCGCCCGGTCCGCAGTCGCCGGCCACGGTGACGGTGCCGTTCCGGATCGAGTCGCCCGTGACCCCGACGAAGTCTGTATCCGCCTCAGATCGGCGCAACGCGCATCCCCGACGGCTGACCCCAGCGCAGTTGCCAGCCGTGCGGTCTGGGTCTGCCTCATTCTCAGGCCCAGGCAGCGCCGTTGGGGAAGCTGAAGCGCGACTGGCTGGCGTCGTGCATGCGCGAGGAGAACCCAGGCGCGGTGGGCACCTGATAGCGCCCGCCACGCACCACCGCAGGTTCGACAAAGTGCTCGTGGAGGTGGTCGACGTACTCGATCACGCGGTTCTCCATCGAGCCGCTCACGGCTACGAAGTCGAACATGGACAGGTGCTGCACCAGCTCGCACAGACCGACGCCGCCGGCGTGGGGGCACAGCGGCACGCCGAACCTCGCCGCCAGCAGAATGATCGCGATGTTCTCGTTGACCCCGGCGACCCGCGCCGAGTCGAGCTGCAGGACGTCGATAGCGCCGGCCTGGAGGAGTTGCTTGAAGATAACGCGATTCTGACCGTGTTCTCCCGTAGCCACCTTGACCGGGCTGACCCGGCGCCGAATGGCGGCGTGGGCCAGAACGTCGTCAGGGCTCGTGGGCTCTTCGATCCAGTAGGGGTCCCAGGCGGACAGCCGTTGCACCGCGTTCACGGCCTCCTCGACGTCCCAGCGCTGGTTCGCGTCGATCGCGATGCGGATGTCGGGTCCGACGGCCTCTCGCGCCAGCTTGAGGCGACGCACGTCGTTCTCCAGATCCGCGCCGACCTTGAGTTTGATCTGCGAGAAGCCGTCCGCAACAGCTTCCTCGGCCAGGCGCACCATCTTCTGGTCGCTGTACCCGAGCCAGCCCGGGGAGGTGGTGTAGGCCGGGTAGCCCTCGGCCCGCAGAAGGCGGATGCGCTCGTCGCGACCCGGCTCGGCGGCGCGGAGCAGGTCGAGGGCCTGGTCGCGATCAAGGGCGTCGCTGAGGTAGCGGAAGTCCACCTGGTCGACGATCTCCTCTGGGGACAGGGAGGAGAGGTGCTCCCACAGAGGGACACCGGCGGCGCGGGACTGTCGGTCCCACAGCGCATTGAGGACCGCCCCGATCGCCATGTGCATGACGCCCTTCTCGGGCCCTAGCCAGCGCAGCTGGCTGTCGTGCAGCAGGGCCCTCGCCGTCTCGGCCAGCTCGTGGGGGCCCCCGACACCGCGCCCGACGAGCAGGGGTGTCAGTGCCTGCAGGGCGGCGACCACGACCTCGTTGCCGCGGCCGATCGTGAACACGAAGCCGTCGCCCTCGGAGTCGTCGTCGCAGCGGACTCGTACGTACGCGGCCGAGTAGTCGGGATCGGGGTTCATCGCGTCGGACCCGTCCAGCTCGCGCGAGGTGGGGAAGCGAATGTCGCTGATGTCGAGCGATGTCACGATGCTCATAGCACTCCTTGGACGATCGAGTCGGCCTCGGACCAGACGGCCTCGGGCACGGGGGTGGTCAGCCACTGTTTGGAGGCGATGACGTGGCTCGGCCTCGCCTGGCCCGTGACGACCGCGGCCACCGCGCGGTGGCGCAGGGGGAACTGCAGGGCCAGATGCGGAAGCGTGGTGCCGTGGTCGCGAGCCAGGTCTGCGAGCTGACGTGCCGCGGCCATCAGGCGGGCGTTGGGAGCGGCGTAGTTGAAGTGCGAGTGCTCCACGGGGTCTGGGCGGGAGAGCAGGCCCGAGTTGAACGGGGCGGCCGCCAGGACAGCGACCCCCCGCTCGGCGCAAGCCTCGAGCAGCGGTGCCCCGGTGCGGTCGAGGAGCGTCCAGCGCCCTGCCAGCATCACCACGTCAACCGCGCCGGCCTCGACGAAGCGAAGAGGCTCGCGCCACCCGTTCATCCCCACGCCGATGGCTCCGATTGCGCCCTGGTCGCGCAGGCGGGCCAGTTCCGGGAGGGCCTCGTCGAGCGCTTGCTCGACGTGGTCGTCGGCATCGTGCACCAACGCCACGTCGATGCGATCGAGCCCCATCCGCTCGAGGCTCTCCTCGAGGCTGCGGCGCACGCCGGCGGCGGAGTAGTCCAGCAGTCGACGCCGATCATCAGGAGCGTCGAAGCCCGCCTCCAGGTCACTGCCCGTGGGGCTCTCGTTCGGGACCAGGAGGCGGCCGACCTTGGTCGAGATCACCAGTTCCCCAGTTGGGTGCTCGGCCAGGGCGCGACCCAGGCGGCGTTCCGACAGTCCGACCCCGTAGTGCGGCGCGGTGTCGAGGTAGGTCACCCCTGCGTCGAGGGCGGCGTTGACGGTGTCCTGCGCGGCCTGGTCGTCCACGGCGCGGAACAGGTTGCCGATGCTGGCGCCGCCGAATCCCATGACGCTCACCTCGAGGCCGGTGCGCCCGAGAGGGCGCCGCTCCAACTGATCAGTCAAGGTGGAACACCTCCTGCATCGATGCCCATGGGCCCTTGGACTCGCCGGCCATCCGTTCCTGGCAGGGGTCGGTGAGCTGCCACCAGCGCTGCGTCGCCGGGTCGGCCGCGACCGCTTCGACGTCGCTCTCGTAGTCGCCGCCGACGTGCTCGAAGTAGGAGAACAACAGCCCGTCACGCATGAAGATCGAGTAGTTGGTGATTCCGCTGGCGCTCAACCGTGCCGTGACCTCGGGCCACACCTCGGTGTGCAGACGCAGGTACTCCTCCTCGTGCTCCGGCCGCAGGCGCACCACCTGCCCGACGCGCCTCACGACGGGTCCTTGACGGCGGGACGCAGCCGCAACCGATCCATGCCGCCGTCGACGGCCAGGACCGTCCCCGTCGTTGACCCGGAGAGGGGAGAGGCCAGAAACGCGACGGCGTGGGCGACCTCGTCAGCCGACACCAGGCGCCCGTGCGGCTGGCGAGCCTCCAGCGCGGCGCGTTCTGAGGCCGGGTCGTCGGCGGAGGCCAGCAGGCGCTGCACCCAGGGCGTGTCCGCGGTGCCCGGTGCCACGGCGGTGACGCGGATGCCCTCGCGCAAGTGGTCCGCCGCCATTGCTAGGGTCAGCGCCAATAGCGCGCCCTTGCTGGCCGAGTACACGGCCCGCTCGGGCAATCCGGCGGTGGAGGCGATCGAGCAGGTGTTGACCACCGCAGCGTGCGAGGAGCGTCGCAGCGCGGGGAGCGCGGCCCTGGTGACCCGGGCGGTGCCCACGACGTTGACGTCGAGCACGTGGTGCCACTCGTCGTCGGTGGCGTCGGCCACAGAGCCGGCCGCGCCGACGCCGGCGTTGTTCACCAGGATGTCGAGCCCGCCCAGCTGTTCAACGGCGGAGTCCACTGCCGTTTTGACGGCACCGTTGTCGGTGACGTCGGCGGAGACGGTCACGAAGTCCTCGTCGGCCACGGGCAGGACGTCGCGGTCGAGCACCGCGACGCGAGCGCCCCGCGCGAGCAGGGTGCGGGCCACGGCCAGTCCGATCCCGGAGGCTCCGCCGGTGACCAGGGCGGTCAGCCCGTCGAGCTCGCCGGGCATCAGGCGTTGCCCATCTGCTGGCGCTGGCGGCCCAGACCGTCGATCTCGACCTCCACGACATCGCCCTCGTGCAGGTAGGGGGTCCCTGGTACGCCCAGCGCGACGCCTGCCGGGGTGCCGGTGTTGATGACGTCGCCGGGGTAGAGGGTCATGAACTGGGAGACGTAGCGCACTATCTCGTGCACGCCGAAGACCATGTCCGCTGTTGTGCCGTTCTGCTTCAGGTCGCCGTTCACCCACAGCCGCAGGCCGAGAGCCTGCGGGTCGTCGACCTCATCGGCTGTGACGAGGACTGGTCCGAACGGGTTGAAGGTGGCGCAATTCTTTCCCTTGTCCCACTGCCCGCCGCGTTCCAGCTGGAACGTGCGCTCCGAGACGTCGTGGCTGATCGCGTAACCGGCCACGTGCGCGGCTGCGTCCGTGGCGGAGTTGAGGTAGGCAGCCGTGTGTCCGATGACGACAGCCAGCTCCACCTCCCAATCCGTGCGGTCGCTGCCGCGGGGCACCAGGACCTCATCGTCGGCTCCAACCACGGTGTCGGGCGCCTTCATGAACAGCACCGGTTCGGTCGGGACGGTGGCGCCGGTCTCCTGGGCGTGGTCGCGATAGTTCAGCCCCACGCACACGATTTTGCCTATTCCCGCCACGGGAGGACCGAAACGGCCGGGATTGTCGACCGTCGGCAGATCGCCTCGTCCTAACGCGGCGCGCACGTCCTCCATCGTCCTCGACCCCAGGTGCCGGGCGTCGATGTCGTCGATGAGCCCTGTCAGGTCGCGCCACGCGCCCTCGTCGTCCTGGACGACGGGTCGCTCGGCGCCCGTAGTCCCTACTCGTGCCAGCTTCATCGGTGGTCCTGTCTCCTATGTGTGTGGTTCGTCCGTGCGGCGCTCGGCGTGTGCCGGTCGCTCTCAGGAAGCCGGTAACGTGTCCACGGCCTGGTTGCCGTGCACGAGTCGGATGATCTGGCCGCTCATCGTCGAGTAGTCGTGGGTGTTCTCGACCTCCCCCGTGATGCGGCGCTCGTGCATGACGGCGACACGTTCTGCTAGCGCGACCATCTCGGGAAGGTCGGAGGAGATGAGAAGGATGGCTAACCCCTCGTCGGCGAGCTGCACGATGAGCTCGTGGAAGGCCGCCTTCGTCCGCACGTCGATCCCAACGGTGGGCTCGTCGATCACAAGCACCGAGCAGTCGGCCGCAAGCCACTTCGCGAGACTGATCTTCTGCTGGTTACCTCCGGAGAGCTGGCCGGCCAGCTGGCCCGGTCCGGAGAGCCGGATGCCCAGCTGCTTCTGGTAGGTGGCGAGCAGCTCGCGCTCGCGACGCTCGGACACCAGCCCGAGCCGCGTCAGACGGTCCCAGACCGTGACCGCCACGTTGCGGGTGACGGTCTGGGTGAGGAAGACGCCCTCCTCCTTGCGGTTCTCCGTGACGTAGCCGATGCGGTGGCGGCGCAGGGCGTCGCCGACCGAGCGGATGGTGACGGCCTCGCCGTTGACGACCACGTTCCCGCCGGTCACGGAGTCGAGGCCCAGCAGGGCGCGCACCAGCTCGCTGCGCCCTGAACCCACGAGCCCGTACAGCCCCACGATCTCGCCGCGGTGCACGGCGAGGTCGACGTCGCGGTGCCCCACCGACGTCTTGATACCTCGCAGCTCCAGCGCCGGCGTGGCCTCCCGGTTGACCGAGCGCGTCTGCAGCTCCCGCTCGGCGTGTGCACGGCCAACCATGAGGTCGACGACGTCACTACGGGTCAGGGTGTCCAGTGGGACTGAGCCCGCCACGCTGCGGCCGTCGCGCAGCACCGTGACGACGTCGGCGATCGCGAAGACCTCCTCCAGCTTGTGCGTCACGAGCACCACCACGTGGCCCTGCTCGCGCAGACGCCTCACGACGCCGTAGAGACGGTCCGCCTCGTCGGAGGTGAGTGAGGCAGTGGGCTCGTCGAGCAGCAGGATCTGGCTGTCGGTGGCCAGTGCCTTGGCGATCTCTACCAGCTGCATGTGAGCGACGGACAGCTCGGCCACGGGGCGGTCGAGGTCGAGGTCGAGGTCGAGCATGTCGAGGCAGCGTCGCGCGACCTCTCGCACGGCAGACCGGTCCACCAGGCCGGCGCGCGAGGGCAGGGCCTGCAGGGCGATGTTCTCGGCCACCGAGAATGCGGGAACGAGGTTGCGCTCCTGGTGGACCACGCCGATCCCGGCGGATTGTGCGTCGGCAGGCCC
>JBASAN010000556.1:0-2246 GCA_049650625.1 Ornithinimicrobium sp. | reverse complement strand
AGGTTGATCTGCCCCGACGTGGCGCCGTAGCCGATGACGTTGCCTGCGATGACCTGGTCCTCGGCCGCGAACGGCGCGTCACCTGACGGGTGCACCACGATGCGTCCACCGGACAATCCCTTCCCGACGTAGTCGTTCGCGTCTCCGACCAGCCGCAACGTCACCCCGGCGGGCAGGAACGCCCCGAAGGACTGTCCGGCCGAGCCGTGCAGGGTGAAGTCGATCGTCCCTTCAGGCAGACCCTGCGGGCCGGCGCTGGAGGTCACCGTGTAGCCGAGCATGGTGCCTACGGTGCGGTTGACGTTGCGCACCGCGAACTCTGCCTGCACCGAGGCCCCGTCCTCGAGCGCGGGTCCGGCCGCAGCGATGAGGTCGTGATCGAGCGCGGCATCCAGGTGGTGGTCCTGGCCGGTGGTGCGCCGCAACGGGGTGCCCTCCGGCAGCTCCGGCCGATGCAGCACCGGTGCCAGGTCCAGCCCGGCAGCCTTCCAGTGGTCCACGGCCTGCTCGATATCCAGGAGGTCGGACCGACCGACGATCTCGTCCAGCGACTGGTAGCCGAGCTCAGCCATCAGCTCTCGGACCTGCTCGGCGATGAACTCGAAGAACGTCACTACGAACTCGGCCCGCCCTTCGTAGCGCGCACGCAGGTCTGGATTCTGCGTGGCGACCCCCACCGGGCACGTGTCCAGGTGACAGACGCGCATCATGACGCACCCCGAGACGACCAGGGGAGCGGTGGCGAAGCCGAACTCCTCGGCTCCCAGGAGAGCAGCGATGAGCACATCCCGTCCCGTCTTGAGCTGGCCGTCGACCTGGACCGTGATGCGGTCCCGCAGCCCGTTGAGCAGCAACGTCTGCTGTGTCTCGGAGAGCCCCAGCTCCCACGGGGTGCCGGCGTGCTTGAGCGAGGTCAACGGGCTGGCACCGGTCCCGCCGTCGTGCCCGGAGATGAGCACGACGTCAGCGTGGGCCTTCGAGACGCCGGCAGCGACGGTGCCCACCCCGACCTGGCTGACCAGTTTGACGTGGATCCGGGCCTTCGGGTTCGCGTTCTTCAGGTCGTGGATCAGCTGGGCCAGGTCCTCGATGGAGTAGATGTCGTGGTGCGGCGGCGGTGAGATCAGACCGACGCCGGGCGTGGAGTGGCGGACGCTGGCGATCCACGGGTACACCTTGCCGGGTGGCAGCTGGCCACCTTCCCCCGGCTTGGCGCCCTGAGCGACCTTGATCTGGATGTCGTCGGCGTGCACCAGATAGGCACTGGTCACCCCGAACCGTCCCGAGGCGACCTGTTTGATCGCCGAGCGACGGGTGGGGTCGAGTAGTCGGTCGACATCCTCTCCGCCCTCCCCGGTGTTCGATCGACCACCGAGCTGGTTCATGGCGATGGCCAGGGTCTCGTGAGCCTCCGGGGAGATGGAGCCGTAGCTCATGGCTCCGGTGGAGAAGCGCTTGACGATCTCGCTGACCGGTTCGACGTCCTCGATCGGGATCGAGGGCCGGTCCGGGGCCGTCTTGAGGAGCCCGCGCAGCGTCATCAACTGCTCGGCCTGGTTATCCACCATGTCGGTGTACTGGCGGAAGATGTCGTACCGCTTGGTCCGGGTCGCGTGTTGCAGACGGAAGACGGTCTCCGGGTTGAACAGGTGCGGGGGGCCCTCACGGCGCCACTGGTACTCACCGCCGGTCTCGAGGTTGCGGTGGTACGGAGTGATCCCGGACAGGGGATAGGCGACGCCGTGGCGGGCCCGCACCTCGCCCGCAAGGATGTCCAGACCCACTCCGTCGATCTGGCTGGTGGTGCCGGTGAACCAGCGCTCCACCACGTCCCGCGACAGTCCGACGGCCTCGAAGGTCTGCGCACCGCGGTAGGAGGAGACAGTGGAGATGCCCATCTTGGACATCACCTTCAGCACACCCTTGCCGAGCGCCTTGATCAGGTTGGCGATCGCCACTTCGGGGTCCAGACCGTCCAGCTGCTGGCCGGAGCGGCAGAGGTCCTCGACGGTCTCCATCGCGAGGTAGGGGTTCACCGCTGCCGCCCCGTAGGACACGAGGAGGGCCACGTGGTGGACCTCGCGGACGTCGCCCGCCTCCACCAGCAGACCCACGCGGGTGCGGGTGCGCTCCCGCACCAGGTGATGGTGGACGGCGCTGGTCAACAGCAGCGACGGGATCGGCGCGTGCTCCCGGTCCCCGTGGCGGTCCGAGAGGACGACGAAGAACGCACCGCGCTCGACGGC
>JBASAN010000555.1:0-1842 GCA_049650625.1 Ornithinimicrobium sp. | reverse complement strand
GAACAACGTCACCTGTAACAACAAGATCATCGGCGCGCGCTACTACGACGAAGGGGCCGAGGTCCTGGACCTCGAGTTCGAGTCGCCGCGCGACTACGACGGGCACGGCTCGCACACCGGGGCGACGGCCGCAGGCAACGTCGACGTCCCGATCGAGATCAACGGGGTCGACCTGGGCGAGGGCAGCGGTATGGCGCCGGCGGCCCACATCGCGGCCTACAAGGCCCTCTGGGCGGACGGCGAAGGATCGGCCAGCGGCTCCTCGGAGGACCTCGTCAAGGCCATCGACGACTCCGTCGCGGATGGTGTGGACGTCATCAACTACTCGGTCTCCGGATCGAGCCAGTACGTCGTCGACCCCGTGGAGATCGCGTTCCTGCTGGCCGCAGACGCAGGCGTCTTCGTCTCGGCGTCCGCCGGGAACTCCGGTGACACCGTCGGGGCCAGCAGCGTGGCGCACAACTCCCCGTGGACCATGACGGTCGCCGCCAGCACCCACGACCGCAACGTGAACAAGACCCTCACCCTCGGAGACTCCACGGAGTACGAGGGTGTCGGCGTCGGAGATGGCATCGGCCCAGCCCCGTTGGTCTACGCGGGCGACATCCCCGCCAGCGGTGCGACGGAGACCGAGGCCGCACAGTGTTGGCTGGACATCGACTCCACCACCGATGGCGACCAGATCGCCATCGACCCGGCGGGTGCCGACGGCAACATCGTCATCTGCGACCGCGGCGCGGTCGACCGCGTCGATAAGAGCGCGGCCGTGGCTGAGGCCGGCGGTGTGGGAATGGTCCACGCCAACACCGACCCGGCCCAGTCCGTGAACGCCGACTTCCACTCCGTGCCTACCGTGCACGTGACCAGCGTGGTCGGCGACGCGGTCAAGGCCTATGAGTCCGCCGACGACGACGCCACGGCCACCATTGGTGACCCGCAGAGCGGCACCGTGGTCGCCCCCGAGATGGCGGGTTTCTCCTCCTACGGACCGGCCATCGCCGGAGGCGGAGACCTGTTGAAGCCGGACATCACGGCCCCGGGTGTGGACGTCATCGCAGCCGTGGCACCCCCGGCCTACGAGGGCGAGAACTTCGGCAGCCTGTCGGGCACCTCCATGTCGGCCCCGCATGTCGCTGGGTTGGCTCTGCTGATGATGCAGGACAACCCCGAATGGGGGCCGGCGGGAGTGAAGTCGGCGATGATGACGACCGCCCGCACCACCAACACCGATGGCGGTCAGATCCAGCGCACCGGCAACGACGCCACCCCCTTGGACTACGGATCTGGTGAGGTGGTGCCCACTCCGGCGTACAACCCGGGCTTGATCTATGACGCCGGGTTCAGCGACTGGTTCGAGTACGCCTGCTCCATCGACCAGCTGCAGCTCATCCTCGAAGATCCCAGTGCCTGTGACGGTGCGGGCGACCCGAGCGACCTGAACTACCCGACGATCGCCATCGGCGACCTGGCGGGCACGCAGACGGTCACCCGCACGGTGACCAACGTGACCGACACCGACGCGACTTACACCTCGGGCACCTCAGAGGCACCCGCCGGGGTGGACATGACGATCGAGCCGGCCAGCATCACGGTGCCGGCCGGAGGCGAAGCCACCTACACGGTGACCTTCGACTACTCGGGCGCTCCGCTGGACACCTACACCTTCGGAACGGTGGTGTGGGAAGGCCCCAGCACCGTGACCAGCCAGGTGGCGATCCAGCCCACCGCGGTGGCCACCGTGGGTGAGATCACGGACACGGGTGCCTCCGGCAGCCGTGACTACGACCTCGTGGCCGGATTCGACGGCACGTTGAACACCGACATCGACGGACTCGTGGCGGC
>JBASAN010000554.1:0-1920 GCA_049650625.1 Ornithinimicrobium sp. | reverse complement strand
ACGTCTCGCAGTAGGCCCCGCAGATGAGCGACAATGCACAGCTCTTCCTCGACTCGCTCTGGCCGATCGTCCAGGGAGCGATCAAAGGCACCATTCCGCTGTCCCTGGTCTCCTTCGCTATCGGCCTCGTGTTGGCGCTGGTCGCAGCGCTGATGCGACTGTCCAGGAGCAGGGTGCTCTCGGTGCTGGCCAAGATCTACATCTCGGCGATCCGGGGCACTCCGCTGTTGGTCCAGCTGTTCGTGATCTTCTACGGCATGCCGTCGATCGGGATCACCTTGGACCCCTGGCCCAGCGCGATCATCGCTTTCTCCCTCAACGTCGGGGGATACGGCGCCGAGGTGATCCGAGCGGCGATCCTGTCCGTGCCTCGCGGCCAATGGGAGGCGGGATACACCATCGGGATGTCGTCCCGTCAGCAGCTCGTGCGGGTGATCTTGCCGCAGGCGGCGCGGGTGTCCGTGCCTCCGCTGTCGAACACGTTCATCTCCCTGGTCAAGGACACGTCGCTGGCGTCCCTGATCCTGGTGACCGAAGCCTTCCGGGTCTCGCAGCAGATCGCGGCCTTCAGCTCGGAGTTCATGCTGCTCTATCTCGAGGCAGCGTTGGTCTACTGGGTGATCAGCACCTTCCTGGCCTTCGGTCAACTTCAGCTCGAGGAAAGGCTTGATCGGTATGTCGCAACCTGACGTTCCTCCCGGCGACGTCTTGTTCGACGTCCGGGGGTTGAGCAAGAGCTTCGGTGACCTGGAGGTCCTGAAGTCGATCGACCTGACGGTGCGCAAAGGGCAGGTCGTGGTCCTGATGGGGCCCAGTGGGTCCGGCAAGACCACGGTGCTGCGCTCGTTGAACAGTCTGGAGAGTCCCGACGGTGGCACGATCACCTTCACCGACGGGCCGAGCTTCGACTTCTCCGAGCCGCAGAAGAAGTCCGCGCGCACGGCGCTGCGGGACCAGTCGGCCATGGTCTTCCAACAGCACAACCTCTTCCCCCATATGACGGTCCTGCAGAACGTCATCGAGGGACCGGTGCAGGTCCAGAAGGTCCCCAAAGCCGAGGCCATCACGCAGGCCGATGCGCTGTTGGAGCGAGTCGGCCTCCTCGCCAAGCGCGATGTCTATCCCTTCCAGCTCTCCGGAGGCCAGCAGCAACGTGTGGGCATCGTCCGGGCGCTGGCGCTGAAGCCGGACGTGTTGCTCTTCGACGAGCCGACCTCCGCGCTCGACCCCGAGCTGGTGGGGGATGTCCTGGCGGTGATGAAGGAGCTGGCGGACGAGGGATGGACGATGGTCGTGGTAACCCACGAAGTGACCTTTGCCAGGGCCGTCGCCGACCAGGTGGTGTTCATGGACGGCGGGGTTGTCTTGGAGTCCTCGGCGCCGGCGCAGATGTTCAGCAACCCTCAACACGCGCGCACCCGCCAGTTCTTGGACCGGATCCTGAACCCGCTCGGCGAGTAACCGCAGATCCGGGGTCCCCGGCGGGGCACCCCGACGAAGGCAGGCACACTGGACGGCATGGTGTCCCCGTCCCGCTCGCGAACCCGTACCGTTGGTCGCATGGTCGTCCTTCCCATCGCTGTCGTGTCGATCGCCGTTGCGTCCGTCTCGGCGGGAATCCGGCTCGCACCGGACAAGCCCGAGCAGTGGCACCGGGACCCGTTGACGGCGCAGGCGCCCGAGAGCCCGAACTGGTACCGCCTCACCCCGCCCGACGACGATCGGTCAGGAAGCTCGGACCGGGAGGGGGCCGCCCCGGTCTTCGACGTGCCACGGGCCGAGCTGGAGACGACCTTCGACGCCGTGGCCACGAGTGACCCGCGGGTCCGTGTGCTGGCCGGGTCGGCCGCGGACGGTTTCGTGACCTACGTCCAGCGCAGCGCCCTGATGGGCTACCCCGACTACGTCTCGGTCCGCTTC
>JBASAN010000553.1:0-1668 GCA_049650625.1 Ornithinimicrobium sp. | reverse complement strand
GTGCACCCACTCCGCAGAGACCAAGTGCTCTGGCTCGATCGGCTGCAAGGTGCAGCGGGTCCCCATGGCTGCGTGGAACGGCGACGCTCCCCGAGGTTGGTCCGACTTCGTCCTGTATCTGAGACGCTCGCTCGGCGTGCACGTCGAGTACTTCGGCTGCTGGGAGTTCCAGGCCCGAGGCGCACTGCATCGCCATGCGCTGATGAGAGCACCCGGCGTCTCGGAGAAGCGGATGCGGACCGCAGTTCGTTGGGCAGCCACACGCAAGGTGATCGGTTTCGGACGAGAGACGAAGGTCGACGCAATCACCGGAGAGACAGCCACGAAGGTCGCCGGCTATTGCGCCAAGTACACGTGCAAGAGCGCCGATGAAACCGGTGACCACGACGTGTTGAACCGCGAGACGGGCGAGCTTGCCCCCGGTGGGTTCCGGCCCTGGTCGTCGTCCCGTGGATGGGGCGAGTCGATGGGCAGCGTCAAAGCGGCACAGAGGGCCTACGGAGCAGGACGTCGCGCAGCCACCGCAATCGTCGGAGATGGACCAGGAGAGCACCGACAGCCGGGCGACGGATTGGCGCCGCCAGGCGGCAACCTCGCTGGCGCCGGAGGCGCCCTTGATCCAAACACCAGAATTTCCACACAGCGCCAGTTGGAGCACCTGCTCGCCTCCATTGCTGAGTGGTCGGAACAGCTCTTGTAGCCGGGTCCGCTTCCACAAATTCGGGCACCCGACGCGGTGCCTGCTTCGCCGCGCCCCTACAGTGGTCGATGACAGGCCACCTGACGGCAGCGGGTGAATGCCGGGTGAGACGCGACACGATTCGCCGCCTCTGACAGTTGCTGATGATCCATTCCAGCAACTGAGAGGAAGACCCCCATGGGCTTCGCGTCCAAACGTTCAATCAACCGCGCTGCGCGGCATCGGTCGGTAGCTGACCTCGTCCGCAAGCACGACGACGACTGCCCGGTCTGCAAGATCCTGGCAGGCATCCACGGTGAGCCAATTCGACTGGGCGACACTGTGACCTTCATCGTTCAAAACGTGGAACGGCCCACCCCGGCAGAGGTGGACCGTTCAGATCACGACCCCGAGACAACGGAGCCAGATCAATGCAAGCGATCCTAGAGCGGTCAACCGAGCAAGAGACGCACCCGGCCTTCGAGGCAGCCAGAGACGGCTACTCGAAACGCTGGAACCCCGTCAGCGACGTTGAGGGCTCGGTCACCCGTCAGATCGATCCTCGAACAGCTTCCCCGTCCGGGGGAGCTACCTGCATCCACGATTGGCGGTACGTGGGCAAAGCCACTCCAACGACCGACTGCGAACGGCCGACGAAGATGGTGTGCATTGGTTGCCAGACCTCGACGGAGATGCGTTGCGAGTCGACCCGGTCACGGCGTTGCGCTCCATGCTCGGAACGGCACGGCCGACGCCTCCACCGAATCGCCATGAGCGGCCTCGCTGGCGATGCTCCGGAGGGCTGGTTCTTCGTGACGTTGACGGCACCCGGTGAACGGTCCCTCCCCTGGGACACGAGCAAGTGCACCCACTCCGCAGAGACCAAGTGCTCTGGCTCGATCGGCTGCAAGGTGCAGCGGGTCCCCATGGCTGCGTGGAACGGCGACGCTCCCCGAGGTTGGTCCGACTTCGTCCTGTATCTGAGACGC
>JBASAN010000552.1:0-3404 GCA_049650625.1 Ornithinimicrobium sp. | reverse complement strand
ACCAGGTGATGGTGGACGGCGCTGGTCAACAGCAGCGACGGGATCGGCGCGTGCTCCCGGTCCCCATGGCGGTCCGAGAGCACGACGAAGAACGCACCGCGCTCGACCGCCTCGGAGACCTGCTGGCAGATCTCCTCCAGTCGGGCCTCCAAAGCCGCTGCGCCCCCGTCGACCTCGTAGAGACCGCGTACGACGAACGGCGCGAAGTCGGGATGCTGCCCGTCGAGATTCATGTGGCGCAGCTGGGCCAGCTCGTCGTTGTCGATGACGGGGAAGTCCAGGACGACCTGGCGGCAGTGAGCCGCGGACTCCGACAACAGGTTGTACTCCGGGCCCGTGGCCGTCCCCAAGGAGGTGACGATCTCCTCGCGGATGGCATCCAGCGGGGGGTTCGTTACCTGTGCGAAGGCCTCGGTGAAGTAGTCGAAGAGGAGGCGGGGCCGGTCCGAGAGGGCTGCGATCGGCGTGTCAGACCCCATCGCCCCCAAGGGTTCGATGCCGGCTTGGGCCATCGGGGCCAGCAGGATCCGCAGCTCTTCCTCGGTGTAGCCGAAGATCTGCTGACGACGGGTGACCGAGGAGTGCGTATGCCGGACGTGCGCGCGCGTCGGGAGGTCCGACATGCGCACCATGTTCTCGCTGAGCCATTGTTGGTAGGGGGCGGCCGAGGCCAGACCCGCCTTGAGCTCACGGTCGTCGACGATCTCCCCGGCTTCGGTGTCCACCAGGAACATCCGGCCCGGTTCGACGCGTCCTTTGCGGACCACGCGCTCCGCGGGGAGGTCGAGGACCCCGGACTCCGAGGACAACACCACGAGACCGTCGTCGGTCACCCAGTAGCGCGAGGGCCGCAGGCCGTTGCGGTCCAACACCCCGCCAACCTGGGTGCCGTCGGTGAAGACCAGGTTCATCGGGCCGTCCCAGGCCTCCATGAACATGGAGTGGAACTCGTAGAAGGCGCGCAGCTCCGGCTCCATCTCCGCGTTGTTCTCCCACGGCTCCGGCACCATCATGAGCACCGCGTGGGGCAGCGATCGACCACCGAGGTGCACCAGCTCGAGAACCTCGTCGAAGGTGGCCGAGTCACTGGCGTCGGGGGTGCACACCGGCAGCACGGCGCCGAGGTCGCCGGGGAAGAGGTCGCTGTCCAGAATCGACTCGCGGGCGTGCATCCAGTTGCGGTTGCCGCGAACGGTGTTGATCTCGCCGTTGTGCGCGATGAGCCGGTACGGGTGGGCCAACGGCCAGGACGGGAACGTGTTGGTGGAGAAGCGGGAGTGCACCACAGCCAGCGTGGAGGTGAAGCGCTCGTCCCGAAGGTCGGGGAAGAACGCGGGGAGCTGGTCGGTCGTGAGCATGCCCTTGTAGGTGATGGTCCGGCTGGACAGCGACACGGGGTAGGTGCTGGTGTGCCGTTCCACCCGCTTGCGCGCCATCCAGACGCGGCGCTCCAGCTCCAGTCCGGACTCGTCGTCGGGTCCGGCGACGAAGAGCTGCTTCATGTCCGGCATGACCGAGCTGGCCAGGTTGCCCAGCCCGCCGGCCTCGACCGGCACGTCCCGCCAGGCCAAAACGGTGAGTCCCCCCTCACGGATGATCTTCTCGACGGCGGACTGCGCCTCCGGCTCGTCGCGGGGTAGGAAGAGGATGCCGGCGGCATACCGACCGACGGCGGGAAGCTCGATGTCCAACACCGAGCGGAAGAACTCGTCGGGGATCTGGGTCAGGATGCCGGCGCCGTCCCCGGAGTCCGGCTCGGCGCCCACTGCTCCTCGGTGGTCCAGGTTGTGCAGGGCGGTGAGCGCATGCTCGACGATGTCGTGGCCGGGGGTGCCACGCAGGGTGGCGACGAAGGCCACTCCGCAGGCGTCGTGTTCGTGGGCGCCGTCGTAGAGGCCCTCGGCGCGGTGAGCCGACGATGACAGGTGTGACGGCCTGATCAGGGGTGCAGCATTCATGGTCACCATTCGGGGGTCGTCGGGTCAGGAACGTGGGGGGACGATCGGGACGACGCTGACCCGAGACGTTCACCCATGATACCGAGGGCCTCAGGGCCGGTGTGTCGGTGAGGCGACCTACGATGGTGCGCGTGTCTTCGTCTTCACCTGTTCTGCGCGCCCCCCACGACCGGTTGATCGTTCGGGGTGCGCGCGAGCACAATCTGCGGGATGTGTCGGTGGACATCCCCCGCGACTCGCTTGTGGTGTTCACCGGGCTCTCGGGGAGCGGCAAGTCGTCGTTGGCTTTCGACACCATCTTCGCCGAGGGCCAGCGGCGCTACGTCGAGTCCTTGTCGGCCTACGCGCGGCAGTTCCTCGGCCAGATGGACAAGCCCGATGTGGACTTCATCGAGGGGCTGTCACCCGCGGTGTCCATCGACCAGAAGTCGACGAACCGCAACCCACGCTCGACGGTGGGGACGATCACGGAGGTCTACGACTACCTTCGCCTGCTGTACGCCCGGGTCGGACATCCGCATTGCCCTGTCTGTATGGAGCCCGTGGGCCGTCAGACTCCCCAGCAGATCGTCGACCGGCTGCTGGAGCTGCCGCACGGCACGCGCTTCCAGGTGCTCGCTCCCGTGGTGCGGGCCCGTAAGGGGGAGTTCGTGGACCTGTTCGCCGAGCTGCAGACCAAGGGCTTCGCCCGGGCTCGGGTGGACGGGGAGACCATCCAGCTCGCCGAGCCTCCCACGCTGGAGAAGCAGAAGAAGCACTCCATCGACGTGGTGGTGGACCGACTGGTGGCCAAGGGGAGCGAGTCCGGTGCCAAGCGTCGCCTGACCGACTCCGTCGAGACCGCTCTCACGCTGGCCAGTGGCATCGTGGTGATCGACTTCGTGGATGTGCCCGACGGCGCTCGCCCCTCAGGCACCGACACCTCCGGGGAGGCTGCGGCGTTGCCTTCGGAGCGGCGGTTCTCCGAGAAGATGGCGTGTCCCAACGACCACCCTCTCTCGATGGACGAGGTCGAGCCGCGGTCGTTCTCGTTCAACAGCCCCTTCGGCGCCTGCTCGGCCTGTAGTGGCATCGGCGTAGAGCTCGAGGTGGACCCGGAGCTCGTGATCCACGACGAGGACGCCAGCATCCTGGGCGGCGCGATCACGCCGTGGTCGAACGGCAAAGGCATCAACGACTACTACCTGCGAGTCATCGGTGGGCTCGGGGACGACATGAAGTTCTCCCTGGACGCACCGTGGCGCTCCCTTCCCGGTCGTGCCCGCGACGCGATCCTGTTCGGCTACAAGCACAAGGTCCAGGTGCGCTACAAGAACCGTTTCGGTCGGGAACGTGCGTACTCCACCGGTTTCGAAGGGGTCATTCCCTATATCAAGCGCAAGCACAGTGAGACCGACTCGGACAGCAGCCGCGAGCGCTACGAGGGCTACATGCGCGAAGTGCCCT
>JBASAN010000551.1:0-5692 GCA_049650625.1 Ornithinimicrobium sp. | reverse complement strand
GCCGGTCCGAGAGTCCAACGCGATACGGGTACGTACCCCGCCGGGATGCACGGAGGTGACGCCGATGTCGAGCGTGGCCAGGTCATGCCCCAGGGCCTGACTGAACCCCCGCAACCCGTACTTGCTGGTGACGTAGGCAGTCTGACCGCCGGGCGCGACCAGGCCGAAGAGCGAGGAAAGGTTCACGATCTGGCTGCCGGGGGTGGCCGAGAGTGCAGGCAGGAAGGCGCGCACCAGGGCGATGGGGGTGTGCAGGTTGACCTGCATCAACCAGTCGAAGTCCTCGGCGCCGACCTGGTCGAAGCGTCCGCCGAGCGCTACCCCGGCGTTGTTGACGAGCAAGGTGACCTGCTCATGCTGGGACAGCACCGCCTCGGTGGTCACCGCGATCTGATCGGGCTCAGCGAGATCGACGGGGTGGCTGGTGATACGCAGCCCGGGGTGCTGGCGGCGGAGGTCGGTGGTCAGCGTCTGCAGCGTGTCGGCCCGTCGATCCAGCAGCGCGAGGTTGCTGCCGCGTGCAGCCAGCTGACGAGCGAGCTGCTCGCCGATGCCGCCGGCGGCACCGGTCACCACCGCCGTGCCGCCCGCGTACCGGTAGTGGGTGGACCGGCGGTCCTGGGTCGATGACATCACAGCTCCTTGATCGATGGTTGGCGTGAAGACCATGTCCGCTCGCAACGAGCCGCCCAGCATCTCGGGGGCCTCCACGAGGTAGTTCTGCGCGTAGGTCCACGGGCGCCTCGGGCCGAGGGTCGGCAGCTGGTCCACGGCCCGCAGGACGTAGCCCGCCGTGAGGTCGAGCAGCGGACGACGCGCACCGTGTGGAGCCTTCGCCGGTGCCGCGACCGCATACCCTTTGCGGTCCATCAGGTCGAGCAGACGACACAGGTAGCGGGCCACCAGGTCGGCGCGCAGCGTCCAGGAGGAGTTCACGTAGCCGACGGTGAACATCAGGTTGGGCACCCGCTCGAGCATCAGCCCCCGGTAGGCGACGCGCGCACCGGGGTCCACCACATCGCCGTCCACGTCCACGCTGATGCCGCCCAACATCTGCAACCGCAGCCCGGTCGCGGACACCACGACGTCAGCCGGGAGCACCTCCCCGTCGGACATCCGCACCCCGTCAGGCACCAGTGCGTCCATCGACGCGGTCACCACCGAGGCCCGACCCGACGCGATGGCCTTGGTCAGGTCTCCGTTGGGGATGCGGCACACCCGCTGGTCCCACGGCCGGTAGTCGGGGGTGAAGTGGGCATCGAGATAGGCCTCGTCCGTGATGTCGCGCTGCAGCCCGGCCCGGAGCATGGCAGCAAACCGGTCGGGTTGACGCCGGGCGACCGCGTAGGTGGCCTGACTGAACGCGATGTTCTTGGCGCGGATGGCGCGGTAGGCCAACGCCTCGGGCAATACCCGCCGGAGGCGCTCGCCGACGCGGTCGCGGTTCGGCATGGAGGCCACCCAGGTCGGCGTCCGCTGCAGCATGGTCACGTGCTCCGCGGTCCGCGCCAACGCCGGGACCAGGGTCATTGCCGTGGCACCGGAGCCGATCACGACGACTCGCCGGCCCGTGACGTCCAGGTCGCGGGGCCAGTGCTGCGGGTGTACGAACGGGCCCTCGAAGTCCTCGCGGCCGGGGAACTCGGGCTGGTAGCCCGCGTCGTAGTCGTAGTAGCCCGCAGCCAGGTGCAGGAACGAGCAGGTCAAGGTCTGTGAGCCGCTGGGTCCGAGGGCGGTGAGGGTCCAGCGCTGCTCGGCCGAGGACCACGACGCGCGGGTGACGCGAGTGTCGAAGCGGATCCGCTCGGTGATGCCTGCCTCGGCAGCAGTGGTCTCGACATACTCCTGGATCTGTGCGCCGTCGGCCAGGACACTGTCCCCGATCCACGGACGGAAGGGGAAGGCGAAGGTGGCAATGTCGGAGTCGGAGCGGATGCCGGGGTAGCGGAAGAGGTCCCAGGTGCCACCGATCCTGCTTCGCGCCTCCAGGATCAGGTACGAGGTCTGCGGGCGTCGCTGCGTCAGTCGCCAGGCCACGTCGATGCCCGAGATGCCGGCTCCCACCACGACAACGTCACTGTGCATCGCCCCAAGGTAAGCCGTGCGCTCCAGGAGCGAACGTCAGGTCACCTCAGATATCTCCCCAGGACGCTGAGGACACCCTGGTCGATCACGCTGTCACCGCCGACGGCGTACGCCTTGGTCGGCGCCAACCTGGTCAGCGCCCGGTCCGTCGCGGCAGGGATGCCGTCCGCCTCCGTCAACAGCAGCGGTGCACCGAGTCGCCCGCCCAATGCAGCGCCGACCAAAGCGTCGGGATAGGCCTTACCCGACGCCACAACGACGGTGCTGGTGGCCGAGGGGAACCGCAGGGACACCCGCTCGGCGGTTTCGAACCGGTTCGTCCCGGCCAGCCGGGTGAAGTCCCCGGTGCGACTGTAGGCTCCGGCCGCACGCGCCGTGGTGGTGTTGATGGTGTTCGTCCCGCCCAGCACCACGACCTCCCTGGGATCGAGCCGGTCGAGCTGTCGACGAGTCGAGCTCGGGAGCTCGGTCGCCTCGGTCAGCAGCAGCGGTGCGCCTTGATGGGCCGCGAGCGCGGCGCCGGCCAAGGCATCCGGGTAGTCGGCCCCGCTGGCGAGGTAGACGGTGTCGGCGCCGACCGGGTAGGACTCGGCCAAGGCCGCTGCGGTCTGGTATCGGTTCCCACCCTCGACGCGCCTCACTTCACGAGTGGTGGCGTAGGGACGCAAGGCCGTGAGCACGCTGCCATTGATGGCGCTGGTGCCGCCGACGACGACGATCCGCCGGGGCTTCAGCTGATCTAGCGCCCGTCGAGTCTGGCTCGGCAGCTCACCGGCGTCGGTCAGCAGCACCGGTGCGTCCTCCACGCCCGACCTGGCGGCGGCGGACAGGGCGTCAGGGAAGTCGAGTCCGGACGCGACGTAGGCCACGGGCACTCCCTCGGGCCAGAAGCGCGACACCGCTTCGCTGGTGCTCCACCGCTGCGGCCCGGCCACGCGGGTCGCCGACAGGGCGGGCGATTCGTCGCGCACGCTGAAGTACTCCGAGGACAGCCCGGTGCTGTAGGTCGGCCAGGGCCGGGCCAGTCGCAGCCCGATGCCGGTGGCGAAGGCCCAGGTGTAGTCCCCGGACGCGGTGAAGCCCTCCACCCGGGCCTCCAGCACCCGGCCTCCCCAGTCACCGTCTCCGTCCCGGCGCAGGATCTGAAGCCGCTCCACGCGTGCGATCCCGTAGCGAGCCTCCAGCGCACTGACCGGCAGCTGAGCGGTCCAGGTATGCCGCCGGTTACCGGACACGTCGTCATACGGATCGGGGTGGGCGCTCAGGTAGCCGTGGGCGCTGTCGGCGGCCGCGGTGTGTCCACCCGAGGAGGAGGAGAACATGGTGGTGGCCAGCTTCCTGCCGCTGGGGAACCGGTAGGTCAGCACCTCCCCGGCGGTGGCGGCGACGGCCGCATCGGCCGGGCCGTTCTCCAGGGAGCGGATGCCGCCGCTGCCGGTGCGCTCCCCGTGGCCGGAGTAGACCTGACACGCCGCGGTGTCACAGGTGTCGTACGAGGCGGTGCCGTTGGAGCCGCGGGCCGCGTAGGTCCGCGCCGCGACCGCTTGGCTGCGCAGGGCCCCGGGGTGGAAGCTGCTCGGTATCTCGGCGGCGACGACGGAACGCAGATAGGTCTCCATGGGCAGCACGTTGATGGTGGCCACGGACCCGGCGCTCTTGTGCTTCGCCGTGATCGCGCCGCGGTACACCCTGAGCTGGCCGTTGGGAAGATACAGGTCGACACTGTCCTCACGCGACGAGCTGAAAGTCACCGGGCACGAGCGCGGCATGCCGGTGGGCCAGGTCGCCGACCACGCGCCGTCCACTCGTCCTTCCAGGACGCAGCTCGACTCCCGCGACCCGGTCGAGCGCACCCGCCACTGGTCTGGGCCCGAGGGCAGCGTGTAGGTCGCGTCGCCGATCTGCGAAGACACTTGCAGGCCCGGTCGATGTGCGAGCCGGGTGGTGCCGTCGTTGTCCACGGTGATCCCCACCCGGATCAGACCCAGATCGCGGGTCTCGAGCCGGGTGCCGGGGTAGTAGAAGTCCAGGATCTCCGGGTGGGTCAGCCCTTGCCGGGCCGCGCCGTCGGCTCCGTACTGGGACATCCCTATTCCGTGGCCGAAGCCACCGCCCGTGATGTCGAACGTGCCGTCGGCGGGCCGAGGGTAGACCTCGGCACCGACTTGTGGCCTCGGCAGGGCGGTGACTCCCCGCTCCACCGTCGCAGCCTGTACCCGTTCCACCCCTTCCTCGGCCGGCTCCTCGAGCATGCCGTAGCGCTGGTCCTCCACCACGAGATCCGGCTCCGGCGCGGGGTCGACCTCCGCGTGGACGGGAGCCGCCGAGGCGAGCACGGACAGGATGACGGCGGCCGTGATGGAGCCACAACGGTGCATAGAGGATTCCCCAAAAAGAGATGACGGTCAGACCTTTTCGAGCCTGGCACAGCACACGCCAAGGGAGGGTCAACTGCGGGTTCACATTCGGCACGAGCTGCGGGTCGGCACATCGACGTCCGTGCTGACAGGGGTGTCACTCGGTGCTAACTTGCGACGAAACCCACAACGAAGTGAGGGACTGCGATGAGCCAGGAATCCGCTCGCCGGACCGAGGAGAAGGCGCCCTCCGAAGGCGCACCCGACGACGGGCCCCGCGCGTCGTCCCGGACGTGGATGTTTCGCGGCCTGGGCTTGGTCGTTGCGGTGGCGGTCTACCTGCTGCTCGCAGGCTCCGACTTGTCGGCGGACGGACGAGTGGTGGCGGCCATCGGAGCCTTGATGGCGGTGTGGTGGATGACCGAAGCCATCCCACTGTCGGTGACCTCGTTGCTGCCGATCGTCCTGTTTCCGACGCTGACCGACATCGACATCGGTGCCGCGACGTCGCCGTACGCCAACGACATCGTCTTCCTTTTCCTGGGGGGCTTCCTCATCGCGATCGCCATGCAGAAGTGGAACCTGCACCGCCGGATCGCCCTGCTGACGTTGCGTCGTGTCGGCACGCATCCTCGTCAGATCATCCTGGGCATGATGATCTCGACGGCCTTCCTGTCGATGTGGGTCTCGAACACCGCGACGACCCTGATGATGCTGCCGATCGCGATGTCGGTGCTCGCCCTGGTGGTCGAGGGCAGCAGCCGCACCTCGGGTGAAGGCACGGCCCACGAGGACCTCACCTCGGGGCGCGCGGTCAGTGAGGTCATCGAGGACTCGGACGTGCGCCTCTTCGGGGTGGCGCTGGTGCTCTCGATCGCGTGGGCCGCCTCCATCGGTGGCCTCGGGACGCTGTTGGGTAGCCCGCCCAACGCCATCGTGGCCGGCTACGTGAGCGAGGAGCTCGACCAGGAGATCGGCTTCGTGCAGTGGATGATGCTCGGCGTGCCGTTGGTGGTGGTCTTCCTGGGTATTGCATGGTTCTTGATCACCCGGGTGATGTTCCGCTTCAACCTCGCGGAGATCCCTGGTGGCCGCGAGATGATCAACGACGAGATCGCGGGCTTGGGGGAGATGTCCCAGGCGGAGAAGACCGTCCTGGCCGTGTTCTGCGGCGCGGCGTTCCTATGGATCGTGCCGGGCATCCTGTCCGGGATCGGAAGCCTGGGTGAGCAGTTCCCGTGGCTCGATGC
>JBASAN010000550.1:0-6032 GCA_049650625.1 Ornithinimicrobium sp. | reverse complement strand
TGGTCGTCAGCTACCTCAACGTGCACGGCTTCATCGCCAGCCTGGGCATGGGCCTGATCCTCGCGGGCTACCTCGGCTCGACCTACCAGGGGTCCGCGGGCCTGGCACCGCGGGACTTCCGGCTCATCGGGGCGCTGAACATCGGTCCCGTTCCGCTGTCGACACTCATCATGCTGGCGTGCGCGGTCCTGGTCAGCCTCCTGTTGCGTCGGAGTCGCGTCGGGCACCACCTGTATGCCGTCGGTGGCGACCGGGACGTGGCGCGACTCTCCGGCGTGCGGGTCCAGCTGCCGATGGTCGTGGCTCACATCCTTTGCTCGGTGCTGGCGGGGATGGCGGGACTGCTGCTGCTGGCGCGCCTCTCGGTCGGTAGCCCCACCATCGGCACGCAAGGCGGGTACGACCTGATGTCCATCGCGGCCGTCGTGCTCGGAGGCACGGTCCTCGCCGGGGGGAAGGGCAACATCCTCGGAACGCTGGGTGGCGTGGCCATCTTCGCCGTCCTGGACAACGTGATGGGCGTCATGGAGGTCAACGCCTTCCTCAAGGACGTGGTCCGCGGACTGGTGATCGTGGTCGCAGTCGCCGTCTACGCCCGCCGTAGAGCCGACACCCGACCCACGCGCTTCGGCGCCAACGCACCCGCGACCCAAGGAGGCACCGCGTGAGCACCGTGTCCGCCGCCCCGGAGCGAGTGCTGCCCCTGCACGAGGGCGGCATCAACGAACGCCTCCTTCGAGCGCTGCGTACCCCCGGTGGGGCTGTCTTCGTGCTGGTGGCCGTCCTGCTCGTCTCGGTCATCGTGGCCAACCCGAGCTTCGGCGAGCCTGGCTCCCTGATGAGGTTCATCGGCCGCACGGCACCGATCGCGATCGCCGCCATGGGCCAGTACTTCGTTATCGTCTCCGGCGAGTTCGACCTGTCCATGGGGTCAGTGGTCACCATGCAGGTGGTCGTCGCCGGCAACCTCATCGGCCAGGACGAGAGCCGCGTGGTGCCGGTCCTCGCCCTCAGCCTGCTTCTCGGAGCTCTGGTCGGCCTGGTCAACGGCCTGGCCACCACCATCCTCAAGGTCCCCAGCTTCATCGTCACCCTCGGGACGATGCTGGCGCTCGCCGGGCTCGTCCGCTACCTGACCGGTGGCGCGGCCACCGGCAACCCGGTCGACTCGTTCCGACAGATCGGTCGGGGCGGGATCGAGGACGTCCCGCTGCTGGAGATCATTCCCTACTCCGCTCTCATCCTGGCCGTGCTCGCGGTCGCTGCCGCCTGGCTGATGCGCCGTCCCTTCGGTCGGACGCTCGTCGCCGTCGGTGACAACCCGCAGGCTGTGCACCTGTCCGGGTCCTCCACCTGGTGGCTCAAGACCCGTGCGTTCATGTTGTCCTCTCTCGCCGCGACCGTCGCCGGGATCATCCTCGTCGGGTACGCCGGGGTGCACCCGTCGGTCGGCGCCGGATACGAGTTCACCGCCATCACCGCCGTTGTGGTCGGTGGGGTGGTGCTCGGGGGAGGCCGCGGGTGGGTGTTGTCCGCCGCCGCCGGAGCCTTCGCTCTGGAGCTGCTCTTCACCCTGCTGAACTTCGTCGGCCTCGCTTCCACCTGGAAGGACACCGTGCAGGGCGTGATCATCATCGTCGCCGTGGCCATCGGCGCCCGGGCATGGCAAGGCGGACGACGGCGCAACGCCGGGCGCCTCCCTGCCCCACCACAGGCTCAGTCCGAATCCACCACCACGCCCGTCGAGGGCTCCACCAAAGGGAGAGAAACACATGCGTAGGACACGATTTGGACCGCTGGTTGCGGCCACGAGCGCGTTGGCCGTGCTGGCCGCGTGCTCCACGGACGGGTCCCTGGACGACCCGGCCGCCAGCGAGGCGGCGGAAGGTGACCAGGCCGCGCAGGGCGAGGACTCCCAGGAATGGTTCGACCAGGAGGTCTACGACACCCAGTACGAGCAACGCTCGGCCACCTTCGAGGGCGACCCGGAGGACCCGTACCTGCAGTACATCGACGGCGAGATGACGGACACGTCGGACTACGCAGCCGAGGGGCCCCAGAAGGTCTGCTTCTCCAACGCCAGCATCGACAACCCCTGGCGGCAGACCGGTTGGATCACCATGAACGAGCAGCTCGAGGTGATGCAGGACGAAGGCGTCATCTCCGAGATGGAGACGCGGGACGCCCAGGCCGACGACAACACCCAGATCGCGGACATCGACTACTTCATCGCCGAGGGTGGCTGCGACGCGTTCATCATCTCCCCGAACTCGACCGCCGCTCTGACCCCGGCCGTGGAGCGTGCCTGCGACACCGGCAAACCGGTCCTGGTCTTCGACCGTGGCGTCGAGACCGACTGCGCCACCACGTTCATCCACCCCATCGGCGGCTACGCCTGGGGGATCGACACCGCCGAGTTCCTGGTGGACAACCTCGAGGAGGGCGACAAGGTCATCGCCCTGCGGATCCTGCCTGGCGTCGACGTGCTGGAGAACCGGTGGAGCGCGGCGCAGCAGATCTTCTCCGAGAACGGGATCGAGGTCTCCGACTACTTCACCGGGGCCGACCCCACGGAGATCAAGAAGATCGTGTCCGACGAGCTCCGCGCCGGAGACGTCCAGGGCATCTGGATGGACGCCGGAGACGGAGCCGTCGCCGCCATCGAAGGCTTCGAGGACGCCGGCGCCGACTACCCGGTGATGACCGGCGAGGACGAGATGAGCTTCCTGCGCAAGTGGGAGGAGACCGGGCTGACCGGCTTGGCGCCGGTGTACTCCAACTTCCAGTGGCGCACCCCCCTGCTGGCGACCGAGATGATCTTCGCGGGTGAAGAGGTCCCGACCGAGTGGGTGCTGCCCCAGGAGCCCATCACCGAGGACGAACGAGCCGAGTTCCTCACCGCCAACGAAGGCATGCCCGACGGGCACTACGCCAAGTTCGGCGGCGAGGACCTCCCCGGCTACCCCAGCGTCTGGCAGGACCGGATCATCCCGTGAGATTGATCGGCGTCAACACCTGGGTCTGGGTGTCACCCCTGCGTGACGCCCAGACCCGGGAGGTGCTCACCCACCTCGCGGAGCTGGGTTTCGACGCGGTGGAGCTGCCGGTGGAGCAACCCGGCGACCTGAGCATCGGTCATACCCGCGAGGTCGTGCAGGACCTGGGCCTGGTGCCCTACGTCGTCGGCGCCATGGCCCCGGGCCGGGACCTGGTGGCGGCCGAGGCGGCCACCATCGCGCGGACCCAGGACTACCTCCGCACCTGTGTCGACTTCGCGGCCGAGGTCGGCGCCCCAAGCCTGTGCGGTCCCTTCTACGCGGCGACCGGGAGGGTATGGCGGATGACCCCGACGGAGCGGGAGCGCACCTACCAACAGTGGCGGGAGAGCCTGGCTCCCGTGGTCGAGCACGCCACTGACGCTGGGGTCCGGATCGGGATCGAGCCGCTCAACCGCTACGAGACCTCCCTGGTCAACACCGTCGACCAGGCACTCGTCGGGTTGGACGGACTGCTCGGTCCACACCTCGGTCTGGCCCTGGACACCTACCACCTCAACATCGAGGAACGCTCCAGCCCCGACGCGATTCGCCGGGCCGGCCCCCACCTGGTGCACGTCCAGGTCTGCGGCAACGACCGGGGCGCGCCCGGGGCCGACCAGACCGACTGGGACGGGGTGCTTCGCGCGCTCGACGACGTGGGATACACCGGCCCGCTGAACATCGAGTCGTTCACCGCCGACAACGACGCCATCGCCACGGCCACCTCGATCTGGCGGCCGTTGGCACAGACCCAGGATGCTTTGGCCACCGATGGCCTGGCCTTCCTCCGCGCGCTGACCCAGGGGGACCGCCATGACTGACCGCCCACCCGGCCTCGGAGTTGCCGTCGTCGGCTACTCCTTCATGGGCCGTGCCCACTCCAACGCCTGGCGCAACGTGTCGGCCTACTTCCCCGACGTGCCGCCCGTGCGGATGAGCGCGCTGGTCGGACGGGACCAGGCCAAGGTCTCGATGGCTGCCACCCAGCTGGGCTGGGATGAGGCCGCCACCGACTGGCGTGAGGTCATCGAGCGCGCCGACATCGACATCGTCGACATCTGCACCCCGGGCCACCTGCACGCGGAGATCGCCATGCCGGCGTTGGCCGCGGGCAAGCACGTGCTGGTCGAGAAGCCGTTGGCCAACACGATCTTCGACTGCGAGCGTCTCGTCGAGGCCGCGAATGCACCCGGTGCAGGGCGGTCGATGGTGGGCCACAACTATCGTCGAGTGCCCGCACTGGCCTTGGCCCGGTCGTTGGTCGCCGACGGCCAGCTGGGCGAGATCCGGCAGGTGCGCATCAGCTACCTGCAGGACTGGTTGGTCGAGGCCGACGCGCCGATGTCCTGGCGCCTGCGTAAGGAGACCGCCGGGTCAGGGGTGCTCGGCGACCTGGGCTCCCACGCGATCGACCAGCTGCGCTTCCTGCTGGACGAGGACATCACCAGCGCCCAGGGTCACCTGCGGACCTTCGTGCCACGCAGACCGACCGAGGATGGATCGGGACTGGAGCAGGTCACCGTCGACGATGCGGCGTGGGCCCGGCTGCATACCGCTTCCGGGGTGGTCGCCTCGCTGGAAGTGAGCCGGGTGGCAACCGGGCGGAAGAACTCCCTCGAGATCGAGGTCTACGGAAGCCAGGGATCGCTCCGCTTCGACCTCGAGCGGCTGAACGAGCTGGTGGTGCACCGTTTCGGCCGCGGAGGCTCGGCGGGCGGCGAGCGCATCCTCGTGACCGAGAGCGACCATCCGTACCTGGACGCGTGGTGGCCCCCGGGCCACGTGCTGGGGTGGGACGCTACGTTCACCCACCAAGCGGCCGACTTCCTGCGAGCCATCGACCGGGGCACGCCGGTCCACCCCAGCTTCGCCGACGGCCTCGCGATCCAGCGGGTGCTCGAGGCGATCCAGACCAGTCATCAGCGGGACGGCATACCCGTGTCGATCACCGCACCCATCGACGAACGTTTCACCAAGGAGACATGACATGGCGCGCCAGTTCACCCTCTTCACCGGTCAGTGGGCCGACCTCACCCTGGAGGAGGTGGCCGAGCTCGCCGCTGGCTGGGGCTACGACGGGTTGGAGATCGCGGTCTCCGGGGAGCACCTGGACGCCTGGCGCTGGGACGAGGACGGATACGTCGAGGAACGCCTGGACATCCTGCGACGCCACCACCTCGAGGTCTTCGCCATCTCCAACCACCTCAAGGGCCAAGCCGTCTGCGACGACCCCATCGACGAACGCCACCAGGCCATCGTCGGGTCGAAGGTCTGGGGCGACGGCGACCCGGAAGGCGTGCGCCGACGGGCTGCCGAGGAGATGAAGCTGACCGCACGACTGGCTCAGCGGATGGGCGTCACGACGGTCGTGGGGTTCACCGGCTCCTCAATCTGGCCCTATGTGGCCATGTTCCCACCCGTCCCTGCCGAGCGGGTCGAGGCCGGCTACCAGGACTTCGCCGACCGGTGGAACCCGATCCTCGATGTCTTCGACGAGTGCGGCGTCCGCTTCGCCCACGAGGTCCACCCCAGTGAGATCGCCTACGACTACTGGTCGACGGTCCGCACGCTGGAGGCCATCGGCCATCGCGACGCCTTCGGGCTGAACTGGGATCCCAGCCACATGATGTGGCAGGACATCGACCCCGTCGCCTTCATCACCGACTTCGCCGACCGGATCTACCACGTGGACTGCAAGGACACCCGGATGCGCGTCGGCGGTGGACGCAACGGACGCCTCGGATCACACCTGCCCTGGGGTGACCAGCGGCGCGGCTGGGACTTCGTCTCGACGGGCCGAGGTGACGTGCCCTGGGAGGACTGCTTCCGCGCGCTCGCCGGGGCCGGCTACACCGGTCCGATCTCGGTGGAGTGGGAGGACGCAGGAATCGACCGTCTGCACGGCGCCAAGGAAGCCCTCGACTTCCTCAAAGGGCTGGACTTCGAGCCATCGACCTCCTCCTTCGACGCTGCCTTCTCCGCTCAGTCCTGAGC
>JBASAN010000549.1:0-8519 GCA_049650625.1 Ornithinimicrobium sp. | reverse complement strand
GGAAGTACCGGTCGTGGGTGACGGCGAGGACCGCTCCCGGATAGTTGGCCAGGTGCTGCTCCAACCACTGCACGCTCTCGGCGTCCAGGTGGTTGGTGGGCTCGTCGAGCAGGAGTAGGTCGGGCTTGGACAACAGCAACTTGCACAAAGCCACGCGGCGACGCTCTCCCCCGGAGAGCACCGTCACGTCGGAGTCTGGGGGCGGGCACTGGAGAGCATCCATCGCCTGCTCGAGCTGTGAGTCCAGATCCCACGCATCAGCGTTGTCGATCGCCTCCTGCAGGCTGCCCATCTCCGCCATGAGCGCGTCGAAGTCGGCATCCGGCAGGGCCATCTCCTCGGAGATCGCGTTGAACCGGTCGACCTTGTCCTTGATCTCGCCGACGCCCTCCTCGACGTTGCCGAGCACCGTCTTCTCCTCGTTCAACGGCGGCTCCTGGAGCAAGATGCCCACGGAGTAGCCGGGCGAGAGTCGAGCCTCACCGTTCGAGGGCTGCTCGAGACCGGCCATGATCTTCAGGATCGTCGACTTCCCGGCGCCGTTCGGACCCACCACTCCGATCTTGGCTCCCGGATAGAAGGACATGGTGACGTCATCGAGGATGACCTTGTCGCCATGCGCCTTTCGGGCGCGACTCATCGTGTAAATAAACTCGGCCATGCACTCAGGCTAGCTGCCGACCAAGGAGCCCTCCGAATCCTTGAACGTCTGCGAGGCCTGCGCCGAGTCGGGGTCGCCGTAGTCGGCCGGCTCCTCGGAGTCTTCGAAGACCTCTCCGTCTTCGTTCACCGTCATCGGCAGCCCGCCCACCTCGAGCTCGATCCGGTCACGACTCTGCTGCGCCCCTCTGCGCCGCTTGGTGAACTGGCTGGTCCCGAAGGTCAGGTCCGGCCCTATGGACGTTGCGTCGATCTGCACCTGGGTGCCCTTCTTCTCCCCGCTCTCCCAGTCGTTCACGCGCAGCCGCCCGTGCACGACGATCGGATCACCTTTGGTGATCGAGTCGAACACGTTCTGCCCCAGCGCCCGGAAGGCCACGACCTCGTAGAAGCTGGTCCCCATATGCACCACGTCGCCGTTGGCTTCCCGGCGGCTGCGGTTCTGCGCCAAGCCGAACACCGTGAACGGCACGCCGGTGTCCTTGCCGTTCTTCACCTGCGGCACGTTGGTGACGTTCCCGCATACCGTGATGTGACTTTCGTTCATGATCGTCATCCCTTCGTCGGTGGCCACACCCGTTTGTGGCCCACGGTGAAGTCTGGGCAGCGCAGCAGCACGAGCGCTGGCAACTGCGATCATCTGGGGACGACGCGGCGGACCGGGGAGGATGTGGATCGTCGACGGCACGGACGGCACGGACGGCACGGACGGCACGGACGGCGCGGGTTGGCCTCAGGGGGAGGCAGCGGCCTCCAGCTGTCGCCGGGTCTGCTGGTGACGTTGCAGCACTGAAGCCACCGGTTGGCGCACGTGCTCCTTCGCCACCGTCGAGATGGCCTGGTCCATCCGTTGCTCGATCTTGTGGCGACGACGCACGGCACCTCCTCGAGCGATGAGGCGGGCGAGCGTGGCGAGCACGATCCCACCGAGGATGCCGCCCGCAAACAGGCCCAGCGGAACCGGGACGGGTCCCCACGTCGGGACCGCGACATCGATCTGCAACCAGCCGGAGGCAGCCAAGGCCGTGAGCCACGCCGCCCCGGCCAGGACGGTCAGCGCGAGAAGAAGCTGGAGCACGCGCCAGATCGACCACCAGATCGGGTCACGCAACCGTAGGGGGGTGCTGATCACAGCCTGGTCGAGAGCATCAGCAAGGGTGGACTCCTCCGGGGTCGCGGCGTCTGCGACCGCCTGTCTCCATCGAGGGGGTAGGCCAGCTCCCGCGACGTCGGCCAGATCCCGCGTCGCCAGGTCGACCTGGGCCCGCGCTGCCGGAGTAGCCGGCGGTAGCGATGAGCGCCCGAGCACGCTCTGCACGTCATGAGCCACGGCCGCCCCCGCACCCTCGTCCCCCAGCCGTAGCCGGCGTAGCGGACTCGGCCGCAAACCGGAGACCCATCGGGTGAACGGCCAACCCGCCCGGCGCTTGCTCTGCCGCAGGTAGTCCTGCGACACGGCGTGCAGCACCACGGGGATGCCAGCGGCTCGAGCCAGGGCGGCGTTGAGCTGGGCGACACTGGCATCGTCGAGAGTTGGCTCCCCGGGGGATACCCCGTCGAGCAACTTCCGGCTGGTGGCGACGAGGTCGCCGGTCAGTCGACGTTCAGCGGCGTTCTTGGTGGTGACCACGTCGGCGATCCGGCTGCGCAGGTCATCGATGCCGCTCCACAGCACCGCCGAAGTGGTCAGCACGTCGAAGTCGCCCGCCCCGTCTGCGGCGATCAGGGCTCGCAAGTCATCGCTGATCTGCCGCACGGCGGATGGATCCGGGATGCGGTCCACCTGGTTGAGCACCACGAGCATCACACTCTGGTGGTCCTGCAACTTCGCCAGGTAGTCCTCGTGAAGGCGGGCGTCGGCGTATTTCTGCGGGTCCGTGACCCAGACGAAGACGTCCGAGCGCTCCAGTATGCGGTCCGCCTCGTCGTGATGGGCCGTCTCGGTCGAGTCGAAGTCCGGCAGATCGATCAGGATCAGCCCGTCAAGTCCGGCTCCGGCGTCCGCGACGTGATGGCGGGACGGGACCGCCAGCCAGTCGAGCAGGTCGGTGCTGTCCTGCTCGCCCCAGATCGCAGCCGTCGCCGTTGACGTCATGGGTCGCCGTGCCCCGACGGAGGCCACCTCGTCGTCGACCAGGGCATTGAACAGGCTGGACTTCCCCGACCCCGTAGCACCGGCGAGGCTCACGACGGTGTGCCCACTCTTCAACGCCCAGCGCTCGCGCACCCGGGTCGTCATCTGAGCGGCGCTCGTGGCGGTCACGGGATCGAGCTGGTCCCCGCCGGCGGCGAGCGCCTCGCTGAGCTGGTCGGCGCGCCATACCAGCGACCGGTGGCCCTCGACGCTGGTCCGCTTGGTCGAGCGTCCCGCCACTAGCGCGCCTCCTTGACCTCGGCCGACGCGGTGGCGACGTCCTGGATGGCCTTCAGCGACAAAGGGACCTCGTCGAGCACGAGGTCGAAGCGCCCCCGCTCTACCGCCAGCAACTGTTCCACCCGACGCATCAGCGCAATCCGAGCCTTGCGCGCCATGGTGCGCACCGCCTGGTCGCCGAACACCGCTTCGAGCAGCCGTTGGGCGAGAACGGCGGACCCCCCGGCGATGGCCACCTCGGCGCCGGATAGGCCCGCAGTGGCGCTGAACGAGATCAACATCAGAAGCACCGCGAGGCCGTTGACTCCGAAGGCCAGGTATCGGGCGGTGGTCCGCCGAGAGCCGGCCTCCTCCCGCACGAGGTCCAGGACCTCCTTCTGCCACTCTCGCATCAGCAGCTCGACCCGCTCACGAAGATCAGGTGAGCCCTTCGCGAGCTCGGGATGCCGTTCCACCAGGGCGTCGCCACCAGGGCTCGTCCGCCACGCCCGAGCCGCAGTGCTCGCCGCCACCTGCGCGTGTGAGGAGATGAGCGCGGCCGCCCCCGTCTGCAGCGCCTCTCCCAAAGGTTCGGTCGACGGCGGTTTGCCGCTGATGAACGAGGTGATGCGGTCTCGCGCCTTGGCGATCCCGGCCTCGATCTGCCGCAGGAACTCCCCGGTGCCGACCAGTTCCTGCCACCGCGCGAGCACCTCCCCGCGCAACAGCGAGCCGTCTTCCATCCCTTCGTTGATACCACTCACCGCGTCGCTGTATGCCTTGCGCGTCGTCGTGCGTAGATGGTCTCGGGCCTGGACCTGGGCGTCCGCGGCCGTGTTCAGCTCCTGGGTGCGCGCCTCCAGCGAGGCAAGAGCCCCCGACAGGGTCCGGCGGATGACCACGGAGCGCGCCTTGGCGTCACTGGCCAGCGAGTTCAGCCAGCCGGTCAGCCGAGCGGTCTGCTTCGTCGACAGCATCGACTGCTCGTCCAGCACGACTTCGGTAATCGTGAAGATAGGGGACTTGCCGAGGCCCTGATCCCGCAACATCTGCGCTAGGTGGACGCGGACCTCCTCCATCGCCTCTGGGGGGACGCGGTCCAGCACGATGGCCACGGACGTCCCGCGCTCGGCAGCCTCGCGCAACAGCGCCCAGGGCACGGCGTCGGCATACCGGGCGGCGGTGGTGACGAAGAGCCACAGGTCAGCGGCGTTGAGCAGCTGCCGTGACAGGTCACGGTTGGCCTGCACCACGGAGTCGATGTCGGGCGCATCAAGCAACGCCAGTCCAGGCGGCAGTGAGTCGGAGGCGACCAGTCGCACCGCAGAGGGATCATCACGATCGCTGGGTGAACCCGTCAGCCGTGCCAGGCCCGGCAGGATCCGAGTATCGGTGAACCAATGCGCGTCGGAGGGGTGGTGGACCAACACTGAGGATCGGGTCGTGGGGCGCAGGACGCCGGTGCGACTGACCCGCTCACCGATGACGGAGTTGACCAGGGTGGACTTCCCGGCCCCGGTCGAGCCCCCAACGACACACAGCAGGGGCGCATCGACCGACCGCAGTCGCGGGATCACGTAGTCGTCGAGCTGCTGCACGAGGGCGCTTCGCGACGCGCGTGCCTGGGCGACACCAGGGAGGTCCAGCGGCAGCCGGACCAGGTCCGCAGCCCGCCGCAGGTGCTCGACGGACGCCAACAACGCGTGCGGCGTTGCGTCGTCCTGTCGGTTCACGATCACAGTTTGCGGGGTCCGCGCTCCCCCGGCAAACGACGCACGTCCCGACACCTCATCCCAGACCGAGGCAGCCGGCTCAACAGCCCCGGGCGCCCCCGGCAGGATTCGAACCTGCAACCTACGGATTAGAAGGCCGGTGCTCTATCCATTGAGCTACGGGGGCCGGGTAGAAGTGTAGGCGCGGATAGCATCTGCGGTCATGACCTCTGAGCTGTCCGACCTCCGGCACAAGATCGACGACGTCGACGCCTCCATCCTGGACCTGCTCGCCCGCCGGCTCGACCTCGTTTCGCAGGTCGGTGAGGTGAAAGGTCGGCACGGACTGCCCATCTACGCCCCGGAACGCGAGCGCGTGATGATCGCCGCCAAGCGCGAGCTGGCCGAAGCCAAGGGGGTGCCCGGTGACCTCATCGAGGACGTGCTGCGTCGATGCATGCGCGAGGCCTACGCCCACGAGAAGAACATGGGGTTCACCCAGCAGGCGCCGGATCTCGGACCCATTGTGATCGTGGGTGGTGCCGGCGCGATGGGCGCTATGTGGGGTCGGATGCTGACGCTGTCGGGGTACGTCGTCCGCGTCCTGGACCGGGACGACTGGCACCGTGCACCGGAGCTGCTGGCCGATGCCGGGATGGTGCTCGTGTCCGTGCCCATCCACGAAACGGTCGAGGTCATCGCTACTTTGCCCGCGCTGCCCCCGGAGTGCCTCCTCGTCGATCTGACCTCGGTGAAGACGGGACCGATCGACGCCATGCTGGCCGCCCACCCGGGCCCGGTGCTGGGACTTCACCCGATGTTCGGCCCCGACGTGGACTCCTTCGCCAAGCAGGTGGTGGCGTGTTCTCCGGGACGTATGGCCGAGTCCTCGCAGTGGCTGATCGAGCAGATCCGCCTCTGGGGCGCCCGGGTGCACGACGTGTCGGCCGCGGACCACGACGCCGCGATGGGACTCATCCAGTCCCTACGCCACTTCTCCGCGTTCGTCTACGGGTCACATCTCGCGCACGAGGACCGCAAGCTCGCCGACCTGCTGGCACTGTCCTCGCCGATCTACCGTCTCGAGCTCGTCATGGTCGGTCGGCTGTTCGCCCAGAGTCCCGAGCTGTACTTCGACATCATCACGGCCTCGGAGGCCAGCGTGGAGCTCATCGAGCGCTATCACGTGAAGTTCGGCCAGGCCCTGGAGCTGCTACGCCGGGGGGATCGTCAGGCCTTCATCGACCAGTTCGGGGAGATCGAGGAATGGTTCGGCTCGTATGCCGGACGATTCCTGACCGAGTCGCGCTCGCTGCTGGCGCACGCGGACGCCACGCGGTAGCACCTCCCTGTTAGCCATCCGGCGTCGCCGAGACCAAAGATGCACGATGCCGGGCCGAGGTATGCAGCAAGGACTGCTCACGGGGCCGCCACCACCGGGGGTTGTCGCCACGCTCCAGGTGGTCGCGAGCGATCGCCAGCTCCGAGCACTCGTCCTGAAAGGCGCGCATTGCCTTCTCCCCCTGACGGCCGAGCGTGGTCTTGGCCCACCGGCGGGCCGCTCGTCGTCGCGCCGGTGAGGACAGCATGGAGACCTCTTCCGGGGTGAACCATCCGTTCAGCCCGTAGGTCGTGAGGTGGTCCCGGATCATCAATGCCTCGGCGCGACGTGCCCAGGTGATCATCCAGAGGAAGCCGACGAACAGCGGAAACTGGACGAGGAAGTACCACGGCACCCACAGGTCGGTCAACGTTGCGGCGTTCCATACGGCATGCGCACACACCGCGGCGACAAACCCCAAGACAGGCAGGGCGGCATACCGTGCCGTTCGGCGATGAGCCACCAACCCGAGACCGATGCCGAAGCAGACCGTGAACATGGGATGGGCGAACGGGGTGAACAGGCAGCGAATGACGAACAGCGAGATCAGACCGGACTGGCCCAGCAGCTCGTAGCTGCGAGCGAGGTACAGGATGTCCTCGACGAAGGCGAAGCCGATGGCGACCATGCCGGCATACACGATCCCGTCCACGACTCCGTTGAACTCGCGCCGGGCCATCACGAAGATCAGGAGCACCCCGGCGCATTTGGCGCACTCCTCCACGATGGGTGCCGCAACCACCGACGCGGCCAGCGTCGGCGGGACCCCGGACGCCTCCAACATCGGGGTCAGCGCCAGGCTGAGGACGATGCTGGCCGCCGTGGCGACCAGCGCACCCCAGCCGAAGGCAAACCACAACATCCGGACCGGCTCAGCCTCGAGACGGTCCACCCACAGGAAAAGGGGGACCACGATGCCGATCACCGTGGTGGACACGGCGGCGGCGAGCAGAATGCCGGCTAGACCTGCACTCTGCGACACGACCAGGGTGATGACCAACGCCCCGACCAGGAGCGCCGTGCCTGGCATGCCCCACAACAGAATTCGACGGATACCGGGTCGGTGGGTCACGTTGGGGCCCGTCGTTGGCCCCACCGAGCTGTCCACACCCGCACCCTAGTGCCCGGATTCGGCCCAGCCATCGTGGCTATTGTGGGCGTCGTGAGCCTTGAGACCCCCGCGCGTGGAGCCAGCGACCGGTTGGTGTGGATCGACTGCGAGATGACCGGCCTGGACGTGTCGGTGGACGCGCTGATCGAGGTTGCCGCCCTGGTGACCGACGTTGATCTCAACGTGCTGGGCGAGGGGGTCAACGTGGTGATCCGCCCCCCGGAGGCTGCGCTGGCACAGATGGGTGACTTTGTGCGCGCGATGCACGTCCGAAGTGGGCTACTCGATCAGCTGGCCGACGGCGTGACGATGGAATCGGCCCAGGCCACCGTCCTGGACTATGTGCGGGCGTGGGTGCCGGAGGCCAACAAAGCACCCCTGGCCGGCAACACGGTGAGCACCGACCGGCTCTTTCTGGCGAGGGACATGGGCGAGTTGGAGCAGCATCTGCACTACCGCATCGTCGACGTCTCCTCGATCAAGGAGCTGGCCCGCCGGTGGTTCCCCCGGGCCTACTACAACTCACCGACCAAGACGGGTGGGCATCGCGCCCTCGGTGACATCGAGGACAGCATTGCCGAGCTGCGCTACTACCGCCGGGCGGTCTTTCGCGACCCGCCCGGCTTGGACACCGCGGCCTTGCGGGACCTCAGCGCACACAGCGAGTAGAACGCTCCTCCGCCTCAGCCCCTACTGGCGTCGAGCGAAGTGCTGTCCGCCGGTGGCTTGACCCCACTTGTGCCACCTTCAGGCACGGGTGCCACCTCTGTACGCGTTACAAGTCAGGTCCAACGGCCACAAGTCGCATCTCTGGGCAAGGGCCGACGCGAACGCGACCGCGCACTTCCATGGGGTGAGTGACGGGAACCTATCTCACACTCCCCTGACCTGCACCTTTGACGCCACTAAGCGGTACGTGTCAGCGGTGTGACAGTTTCCCCAAAGGTTCGAGGACCGCCGGCTGGCCATGGGCGGCACGACTTCGACGCACGGCAGTGCTCGGTTCTTCGGGGTCGCGGCCCAATACGGTGAGGACGACCTCGGTGGGCACAGGCTGAGGGCCGTGACATTCAAGACTCCGCGATGCGCGGTCGTCCACCAGGGGGCTCCTGGGCGGCTCATTCCGGCTCCCTTCTGTGTCAACCGGCCCTTGTGAGGGACCGGGATTGGTTGCTCTTCCTCGGTCGCGGCATCGGGCGTAATGTCGGTTTCGCGGGTCCGGGAAGTGGCTGATCCGAAGTGTCGATGTGCGGGGGAAGGTCGACCGCGCTGGATTCTCGAGACGCCCCGCAGTGCCCTCCC
>JBASAN010000548.1:0-6919 GCA_049650625.1 Ornithinimicrobium sp. | reverse complement strand
CCGCCGGCATGGTGGTCGAGTCGGCCAAGGGCGAGTGCAACTTCGGCCAGCACGAGATCGGCTTCCTCTTCGACGACGTGATGGCCACGGCCGACAACCACAGCGTCTACAAGAGCGGCGCGAAGATGATCGCGTCCAACTTCGGAAAGTCACTCACCTTCATGGCCAAGCCCAACGACCGCGAAGGCAACTCCTGCCACATCCACCTGTCCCTTCGGGGCCAGGATGACTCCACCATCTTCTGGGACAAGGAGTCCGGGCAGCGGACCAAGATCTACGACCAGTTCATCGCCGGCGTGCTGACGACGCTGCGGGAGTTCACCCTGTTCTACGCGCCCAACATCAACTCCTACAAGCGCTTCGCCCACGGGTCGTTCGCTCCGACGGCAGTGGCCTGGGGCATGGACAACCGGACCTGCTCGGTGCGTATCGTCGGCGAGGGTGGCAGCGCCCGGATGGAGAACCGGGTGCCCGGTGGGGACGCCAACCCCTACCTCGCGCTGGCGGCCATGATGGCGGCCGGGTTGTACGGCATCGAGAACGAGCTGAAGCTGGAGGAGATGACCACCGGCAACGCCTACGACGCGGACAAGCCGAAGGTGCCGCACACCCTGCGTGAGGCGCGGGACCTGCTGGAGCAGTCCACCATCGCTCGAGAGGTCTTCGGTGAGGAGGTCGTGAAGCACTACGTGCACAACGCTGACGTCGAACTGCTGGCCTTCGACGCTGCGGTCACCGACTGGGAGCTGCGCCGCGGATTCGAGCGCCTGTGAGCACGGCGCACGTCCTGAACCCCGCGACCGAAGAGGTCATCGCCACGCTGGACCTGCACGACGAACGGTCCACCGACCAAGCCATCGCCCGCTCGGTGCGTGCACAGCGTGTGTGGCGCGCGGTCTCGGCGGCTGATCGCTCCCGTTTACTGCGACGGTTCGCCGATGTCGTCGACGCGCACACCGAAGAGCTGGCGCAACTGGAGGTCAGCAACGCCGGGCACACCATCGGCAACGCCCGCTGGGAGGCGGGCAACGTGCGGGACGTCCTGCACTACTACTCCGGCGCTCCAGAGCGCCACCTCGGCCAACAGATCCCGGTGACCGGCGGGATGGTGACCACCTTCCACGAGCCGATCGGCGTGGTCGGGGTCATCGTGCCGTGGAACTTCCCCATGCCGATCGCTGGCTGGGCCATCGGCCCGGCACTGGCAGCCGGCAACAGCGTGGTGCTGAAGCCGGCCGAGCTCACGCCGTTGACGGCGCTGCGGCTGGCCGAGCTGGCCCTCGAGGCAGGCATCCCTGAAGGCGTCCTGCAGGTGCTCCCCGGCAAGGGGTCGGTCGTCGGCGCCCGCTTCGTCACCCACCCCGACGTCCGCAAGGTGGTCTTCACCGGCTCCACGCAGGTAGGGCGCTCGATCATGGCGGGCTGCGCAGAGCAGGTGAAACGCGTCACCCTGGAGCTCGGGGGCAAGAACGCCAACATCGTCTTTGCCGACGCGGACCTAGCGGCTGCGGCCACGGCCGCGCCCGGTGGAGCCTTCGACAACGCCGGTCAGGACTGCTGTGCCCGGTCTCGTCTCCTCGTGCAGGCCGACGTCCTCGACGACTTCACCGCCGAGCTGACCCGCGCTGTCGAAGCGGTCGTCGTGGACGACCCTCATCGCGAGGATGTGCTGATGGGGCCGCTCATCTCTGCGCCGCACCGAGCCTCCGTCGCCTCCTACGTCGACGGCGGGGACGTGCTCGCCACAGCCCCGAGCCCCAGCGGCCCGGGATTCTGGTCGTCGCCGACGGTGCTGCGGGCCCACAGCGAGAGCGACCGCAGCTTTACCGACGAGATCTTCGGCCCGGTGATCACCGTGTTGCCGTTCACCGATGAAGCGGACGCCCTGCGCATCGCCAACGACACCTCATACGGCCTGGCCGGGTCCATCTGGACGCGTGACCTCGGCCGAGCGCTGCGCGTCAGTCGCGGCCTCGAGGCAGGCAACATCTCCGTCAACTCCCACTCCTCGGTGCGCTACAGCACCCCGTTCGGCGGCTTCAAGCAGTCCGGCTTGGGCCGAGAGCTCGGACCTGATGCACTGGATGCCTTCAGCGAGGTCAAGACGGTCTTCTTCGCCTCGAGCTAGAGACCGCGGCATCACCAATCACTGAGCCAGTTTCATCAGCAGTCTTCCCCAACAGAAAGGCCCTTCCTGTGTCCGTCAACGCTCCAAACCTCCGTCTGACCGATCGCGTCGCCGTCGTCACCGGCGGAGCCAGCGGGATCGGTCTGGCCAGTGCCCAGCGCATGGCCGACGAGGGGGCCAAGGTCGTGATCGGCGACGTCTGCTCCCCCGAGGTGGGCGAGCAGGTGGCCAAGGACCTCGGCGGCCTCTTCGTGCAGACCGACGTCGCCGACAAGGAGCAGGTTGCGGCCCTGTTCGCGACTGCGCACGAGACCTACGGGTCGATCGACGTCGCCTTCAACAACGCCGGCATCAACCCACCGGCGGATCAGTCGATCCTCGACACCGACCTGGAGACCTGGCGCAAGGTGCAGGACGTCAACCTGACCAGCGTCTACCTGTGCTGCCAGGCCGTCCTGCCCTACATGATCGAGCAGGGCAAGGGGTCGATCATCAACACCGCATCGTTCGTGGCGATCATGGGCGCCGCCACGTCGCAGATCTCCTACAGCGCCTCCAAGGGCGGGGTGCTCTCGATGTCTCGTGAGCTAGGGGTGCAGTTCGCCCGCACCGGGGTGCGGGTCAACGCGCTCTGCCCCGGGCCGGTTAACACCGCCCTCCTCCAGGAGCTGTTCTCGGCCGACCCTGCGCAGGCGGAGCGCCGTCTGATCCACGTCCCGATGGGCCGGTTCGCCGAGCCCGCGGAGATCGCGGCGGCGGTGGCCTTCCTGGCCAGCGACGACTCCAGCTTTATGACCGCCAACGAGTTCGTCATCGACGGCGGCATCAGCGCTGCCTACGTCACTCCGCTGCGTCGCTAGGGGGATCTAGGGTGTCTCGGTGAGCGTACGAGTCTTCAGTCTCGACCAACGCTCTCCATTAGCGCTCATCGCCTCCGTCCAGGTGCTCGTCATGGGCAGGTGGTTCTCGGCCTCCGCGGTCGTGCCGGCACGGCAACAGCTCTTGGTCGTGCCCGTCGTGATGTTCTGGAGGGCGTCGAAGATTGCGGACTCGGGGTTGTCCTCCAGCTGCATGGCCGAAGTGGTTGACCCTCGCCTGGTCGACGCCGCTGGCTGGCCGACGGCGATGGCCGTATTGGCGCTGGGAGCGGTGGCCGGAGCAGTCGCGATGAGCAAGCTTTACGCTCTCATGAGTGCCGGCCCGGCACCGTTACCAGGTCTGTCGCACTAGCCCGATCGCCTCGTTCAAGGTCATTCCGTGCGCCTGAGCGGCCTGCACAAACGACGCAACGGCCGCCGAGCTCTGATCGGCGGGGCCGGGTCGCGGGGGCGGCAACACCACCGTGCCGTTGCGTCCATGGGTCCGCACATGCCCTTCCTCACCCAGCTGCTTGTAGGCCTTGGCCACCGTGTTGGCTGCGACCTCCAAGTCGGCCGCAAGATGTCTCACCGGCGGTAGATGGGTGCCCGGCACGATCTGGCCGGAACGGATGTCACTGACGATCGAGTCACAGATCTGCTGGAAGACCGGTGCGCTGCTGTCGGGGTCAATCCTCATACCGTGGTCTTCATCATGGGTGCTGGTCCTCGGTTAGGGTGCCTGGTCCGGGAAGGTCCTACAGCGGGATCTCGCCGTTGGCAGCCACTTCCGAGTACCACCGCGCGCTCTCCTTGGGAATGCGCTCACCGGTTTCGTACTCGACGCGCACGATACCGAAGCGCTTGCTGTAGCCGAAAGCCCACTCGAAGTTGTCCATCAAAGACCACAAGAAGTAGCCGCGTACATCAGCGCCCTGCTCCATCGCTTGGTGCACCGCTCCGAGATGCGCTCGCACATAGGCGATCCGGTCCTGGTCGGCGACGAAGCCATTCTCGTCGGGCTGGTCGGCATACGCGGCACCATTCTCGGTGACGTAGAGGGCGACCCCGGCCGGCGCGGTGTAGTCGGTGTGCAACCGCACGAGCAAGGCCCTCAGGGCGTCGGGGACGACCTCCCAACCCATATCGGTCAGGGGCAGGTCGCGGGAGACGACCTCGACGTGCTCCGACCCGGGGTTGGCCGACGGCTCCTTCCCGCGCACCGACGCCGCCGCAGCGGCGGCCTGGTCCCGGGCCTGGACCGCATCGGTGGTCGACAAGTCGCCACCGCTGACCGCGGTCCCGAAGTAGTAGTTGACGCCCAGCACGTCGATGGGAGTGGAGATGACCTCCAGGTCACCGTCGTGGACCAGGTCCTGCGGCCACAGGTCAGCAACGTCCATCATCACGTCGGCTGGATAGGCGCCCTTGATGATGGGCTCGATGAAGTAGCGGTTCGAGAGTCCATCAAGGCGTCGGGCCGCGTCGATGTCGCCCGGCGACTGGGTGGCGGGGGCAATATCGGTGAAGTTCAGCGTCAGGCCGAGCTTCAGGGACTCATCGCGCTGCCGCAGCTCCCGGACCACCAACCCATGACCCAACATCACGTGGTGAGCGGCCTTGAGCGCGTCGGTGCCGTCGGTCCGCCCCGGGGCGTGATGCCCGTTGCCGTATCCCAGGAATGCCGTGCACCACGGCTCGTTCAACGTGGTCCAGAACTGGACGCGGTCACCCAGCGCATCATGCATCGCGGCGGCGTAGTCCACGAAGCGGTACGCGGTGTCCCGGTTCGCCCACCCACCCGCGTCCTCCAGGGTCTGCGGAAGGTCCCAGTGGTAGAGCGTCAACCAGGGGATGACCCCCTTCTCCAGCAGGCTGTCGACCAGGCGTGAGTAGAAGTCGATCCCCTGCGGGTTGACCGGGCCGGCGTCGGGGCACACGCGGGCCCACGAGGCGGAGAAGCGGTAGGAGCCCAGGTTCATCTCCGACATCAGGGCGACGTCTTCCTCGTACCGGTGGTAGTGATCGCACGCCACCGATCCGTCATCGCCGTTCAACACCGCGCCGGGCTTGCGCGCGAACGTGTCCCAGATCGAGTCGGTGCGGCCTTCCAGCGCTGCGGCTCCCTCGATCTGGTAGGCGGCCGTCGCCGACCCCCAAAGGAATTCGGTCGGAAACTGAATCGAGGTCATAGGCACTCCAGCCACTGGGAAGTCGGGATTCTCGCTAGGGTAACCAGCATGTCGGAACTGTTCATCGCAGGCCAATGGCGGGCGGCCCAGGCCGGGGGCACGCGCACGATCACCTGCCCCGCAGACGGCAGCCACGTCGTGGACGTGGCGGAGGGAACGGCGGCCGACGCAGAGCGGGCCGTGCTAGCGGCCCGCGAGGCCTTCGACCACGGCCCCTGGCGCTCCAGCAGTTTCTCCGAACGCGCCGCCCTGCTCAGGGCCGTGGCCGACCGGCTGGAGGTCGAGCGGGACGACGTGGCCCGGCTGGAGTCGCTGGACACGGGCAAGCGTTTCGTCGAGTCACAGCTCGACGTCGACGACATCGTCGCAGTCTTCCGACACTTCGCCGACCTGGCCGGCGCCGACGCCGGGCGGGTGGTCGACACCGGCACGCCCGACGTGGCGAGCCGGATCGTGCACGAGCCGGTGGGGGTCTGTGTGCTGATCACCCCGTGGAACTATCCCCTCCTGCAGACCTCCTGGAAGGTGGCCCCGGCCCTGGCTGCCGGCAACACTTTCGTGCTCAAACCCAGCGAGCTGACGCCCTCGACCGCCATCTGGCTCCTGCATGCCCTTGCGGAGGCCGGCCTGCCTGACGGGGTGGGCAACCTCATCCTGGGCGCCGGTGCTCAGGTGGGGCCGGCGTTGACCGAGTCCCCCCTGGTGGATCTCGTCTCGTTCACCGGCGGGGTGGAGACAGGCCGAGCGATCATGGCTGCTGCCGCTCCCACGGTGAAGCGGGTGGCCCTGGAGCTCGGCGGCAAGAACCCCAACGTGATCTTCGCCGACGCCGACCTGGACGCGGCGATCGACAATGCCCTGACCGCGATCTTCCTCGACTCCGGGCAGGTCTGCTCCGCCGGGTCGCGGCTGGTGGTCCAAGAGGAGATCCACGACGAGGTGGTGCGCGAGCTGGTCCGTCGAGCGGTCGACATCCGCCTGGGTGGTCCCTTCGACGACGAGGCCGAGACGGGCCCCTTGATCAGCGAGGCCCACCGCGCAAAGGTCCACGCCTACGTCGAGGCAGCCGTCGCCGACGGCGCCGAGTTGTTGATCGGCGGCTCCGCCCCCGAGGACGGCGACCTGGCGACCGGCTGCTACTACCTGCCCACGATCCTCGACGGGTGCACCCGCGAGATGGCGTGCGTCCACGACGAGTCCTTCGGGCCGGTGCTGACCGTGGAGACCTTCTCCGGCGCCGATTCGGACGCCGAGGAAGATGCCGCCGTGGCGATCGCCAACGACACGATCTACGGCCTCGCCGGAGCCGTATGGACGCAGAACGCCGGACGGGCCGAGCGAGTGGCTGCACGCCTGAGACACGGCACGGTCTGGATCAACGACTACCACCCCTACGTCCCGCAGGCGGAGTGGGGCGGCTTCAAGCAGTCCGGGATCGGCCGCGAGCTCGGTCACGCCGGTCTCACCGAATACCAGGAGCACAAACACATCTGGCACAACACCCGGCCCGGCCGCGCGCAGTGGTTCGCGGACCGAGGGTGACCTTGACGTTCCGAACCCCCTAGGAGCAGCACATGCCGTCCTCTTCGCATTTCGACTACATCATCGTGGGTGGCGGCTCGGCCGGATCGGCCTTGGCTCATCGGCTCAGCGCTGACGCCTCGACTTCGGTCCTGGTGCTGGAGGCGGGTCGCAACGACGCCCGGATCGACCCCTTCATCCACATGCCGGCCGCATTGCCC
>JBASAN010000547.1:0-2570 GCA_049650625.1 Ornithinimicrobium sp. | reverse complement strand
ACGGCGAAACCGTCGGCCCGTGACTCCTCGACCACGCCCACCGCGGCGCCGTTCATGGCTTCGCCGAGCTCGAAGGGGGCGGCGTAGGACTTCGCGTCGCTCATTCGACCGCGCATGTAGGGATCGACCGACATCAGGCTGTTGCGGACACGCAGCTGACCATCGGCCACGTCGGGGATCCTGCTCTCGGCGACCTCGAAGTCGTCGTGCGTGGGCCAGCCGACGGGTCGCGAGACGAGACGGACCTCGCGAGGCGCAGCGGTGGTGGGGGCGGCAGTGCTCGAGGGATCGGCCTTCGAGGCGGTGGAGTCAGTCATGGTGTCCGTTCAGGAGGGGACGGGGGACGCTGGCGACAACGACGGCGAGACCCTCGATATGCCCTCCCGACAAAGCCCCGCACCGACCGCTCAGACCACGTCCAGCCGGGCCACGAGTGCCGCGCCCAGAGCCCGACCCGACAGGTAGGCCGCTTCGACGCGGGGGCGTTGAGACCAGGCGTCCCCACACACCCCGATGTCGTCCGCCCCGAGGTGGTACTCGTGGTCCCGACCGCCGGTCGGACGGGCGAAGGTCCACCGGTGCACGTCCGTCCACTCCGGCGCGGTCCCGATGCCGAGCAGCGAGGTCAGCGTGCGGAGCATCGACTCGGTGGCGACCTGCGGCGCGTCGAGGTGAGCGGTCGCGAGCGTCGGGGTCGAGTGCGCCACGAGGACCGGAGCGCCGTCACCCCGGCGGCGACCATCGTCCGCGATCCAGGCGAGCTGGTCGTCGCCGTTCACGAATGCCCCGTCGAAACGGGCGTTCCACGAGCGTTCAGCCCAGCCGGCCGACAGGGCCAGGACCGGCTCGAACGAGTCGTCGAGGAGCTCGTAGGGGCTCGACGACGCCTCGAGGAGTCGCTTGGCCTGGGGGTCGGGCATGGCCAGCACCACTGCCCGCGCGCCCCGCCCATCGACCTGTAGCCCCCGCGGCCCGTGGGTGACCGCCGCCACCGTCTGGCGCTCGAGGTCGAGGTCGCGGGCGAGGTCCGCGACCAAGGATCTCAGGCCGAGTGGCGCTGCCCATCGGTGGTTGCCGACCTTGGGCTCCCCGCGCACGCCGTCGTCGAAGACGTCGAAGGTGTCGGTCCAGCGGCGGGCCAGTCCTCGGTCGGACCAGTCACGGACGACCGCGGCGAAGGAGTCGTCCGAGACCGTGAAGTAGGACGCACCGGTGTCGACCGGTCGACCGTCGACCTCCCGGACCGCCATCCGGCCGCCTGGCCCGCGGCCACGGTCCAGGACGACGACGTCGTGACCCGCAGCGTGCAACTCCTGCGCGCACGCCACACCCGACAGCCCTGCTCCTACGACGATGACCGGATCCATCGGCCCATCGTCGCAGCCGCGGGCACATGCCGGGCCGGGGGGCGGTCTCAGCGGCCCCGTTCGTCCCCGCTGGAGCGCACAGCACGGTTCGCGGCGACGGTGCCCCTGGCCAGCAGGACCACCAACCCCCCGTAGCCGACGATGAGCACGAAGACCGGGACCGTCTGACCCAGCAACGGGCCCTCCGCGACGAGGAACGAGACCAGCGCCAGCACCCCCGTCCCCAGGCAGAGCAGCGCGCACCGTCGCACCCACGGGAGTGCGGCCCGATGCCCTATCTCCCACGCCTGCTGAGAGGACCGGGTCAGTCTGGTCTTGATGCCCACCCCGCCGTTCACGTCCAGCGTGCCCTCGGCCGCGTGCTTGGTCACGAAGTAGACCACCAGGGCCGTCACCATCAGTCCGCCGGCACTGATCACCATTCCCGAAGCGTCCACGACACCTTCCTACGCACCACTGGGTACTCTGTCGAGTTCTCGACCCGTGGGGTCCGAACTCGAGCTTGCAGGAGCACCGTATGGAGTTGCGAACGGTCCGATACTTCGTGGCCGTGGCCGACGCCGGTTCGGTCACCGCCGCCGCCAAGCTGGTGCACATCACCCAGCCGTCGCTGTCCAGGCAGCTGCACCAGCTCGAGCACGAGCTGGGGTTGACATTGTTCGCGCAGCTCAACGGGCGCCTGACCCTGACCGCCGCCGGACGGACCTTCCTGCCGACCGCTCGTGCCTTGACCCTGGCGGCCGACGCCACCAAGTCGGCTGCCGCAGACATCGGCGCGGGGCGGCTGCAGAGCATCAGCATCGTGGCCCCGGCGGTCACGCTGATCGACGTGGTCTCGCCCTTCATCGCCACCTTCGGGCCCGAGGACCCCATGCCCTCGGTCAGCGAGCTGCACGCCGGCCAGGGGTACGGCGCCTTGGAGCGGGGGGCCGACCTCGTGCTGGGGGCCTTGCCGCCGTCCGCCGACCTTGCTCACTCGTGGGTCGCGCAGCTGCCCATCTACGCCTACGTCCGACCTCAGGACCCGTGGGCCCAGCACGACACCCTGCCGTTGGAGGACCTGGCCGAGGAGGACCTGCTGCTGTTGACCCCGGACGCGCACATCCGCTGGATCCTGGACGCGGCGATGGCCTCAGCGGCGCTGAGCTATCGCAGCGTGAAGGAGTTCTCCTCGTCCCAGGTCGCTCAGGCGGTGGCCGCGTC